>CAJXVL010000085.1 GCA_913061205.1 uncultured Flavobacteriaceae bacterium
GAGATTCCTCTACGTCTCGTGGGCTCGGAGATGTGTATAAGAGACAGGTATTAGGCGATCGATATGCAGAAGATCAACTTTACGCTATGATTTCTTATAATCAATTATTTAACCAACCCGCTTTGGTTAAGGGAAGTGGATTTTCATATGGTTTGTCTACAGGATTCATGAAAGATTTTATCTTAAATAACCAAGGAAGTATATCAATAGCCTTGGGGTTAGGATATAATTTTGACTCATTAAATCATGGACTTATTATAACAAAAGAAAATAATGAAGTTACTTTTCAGTTAGATAACACTCTTTCATCTAATAAGCTTTTAGCACATAATTTAGAATTCCCTTTTGAAATTAGATGGAGAGATTCTAATGCTAATACATATAAGTTTTGGAGGGTTTATATGGGTCTTAAAGCAAGTTATAACCTTTCAAATAATTTTAAATTTACTGACGGAACTGATTCTTTTTCTTTCAGAAATGTTTCTCGATATAATTCTTGGCAATATGGTATTACGTTAAGGTAAAAAAGATGAACCTTTAACAAATAAGTTTCAATTAAACGAGAAGCCACAATTCCAATCACCCCTTTATGCCATTTTTCATCAAAAACAACCGTTGTGAATTTTTCTTTTTCTTGGTTTTTTTCAATTTGAAGCAACGCTTCTTTTGTAATTTCAGCATCTAAGACCCTTCTTTCAGAGTTATAGTTGTTAATTTTTTTTGCAAACTCTAATGCTTGATCAAAGTTAGCTTCAGTTAAAAGTTCAACAGCTGCATTGCCATGTTTTATTCTTCCGGCAGCATTAATTCTTGGAGCAATCATAAAAACAACATCAGTAATGGTCAATACTTTTTTATCAATCTGTTGTATAATTGCTTTGATACCATTTCTTGGGTTCGAATTAATAACCTGCAATCCAAAATATGTTAACACTCTATTTTCACTTGTCATTGGAACAATGTCAGCAGCAATTGCTATAGCAACCAAGTCTAAATACTGCGTTAAATGTTCAATTGTTTGACCCCTGTTTGAGGCCAATGCTTGAACCAATTTAAAGCCTACTCCACAACCACACAACTCATCGTAAGGATATGAACAATCGTTCCTTTTTGGATTCAAAACTGCAATGGCGTCAGGAATTTTGTTTCCTGGTTTGTGATGATCACAGATAATAAAATCAATATTTTTTGCGGTTGCATAGCTTACTTTATTAATGGCTTTAATGCCACAATCTAAGGCTACAATAATTGAAAAATTATTATCGGCAGCAAAATCAATTCCTTTGTAGGAAATACCATAGCCCTCATCATATCGATCTGGGATATACGTTGAAATACTTGTAGTAATTGTTTTTAAATAAGACGCAACCAAAGATACGGACGTAGTTCCGTCTACATCATAATCACCATAAATAAGAATATTTTCATTGTTGGCAATTGCTTTTTCTATTCTAGAAACAGCAATATCCATGTCTTTTAGTAAAAAAGGATCATGAAGGTCCTCTAATGATGGACGGAAAAATTTTTTTGCAGCTTCAAAACTATGAACACCTCTTTGAACCAAAAGTTTAGACAGTGTTGTGTCTATTGAAAGATCTTCTGAAAGTTGTTGTACTACTCTGGGATTAGTTGCTGTTTTTAATGTCCAACGCATTGCAATTTTTTTATTGCTTATGAAGATACACTTCTGTTGTTACTTTTGCAAATTGTCGAAACATTTCCATCACACCACAATATTTATCTACTGATAATGTTACTACTTTGTTTATTTTTTCTTCTTGTAAATCATTTCCATAGAAATGATATTCTACACTCACTTTATGATAGTATTTAGGATGCTCATCTGTTAACTCTCCATGAACAATCATTTTAAAATCTGAAACATCAGCTCTCATTTTTTTTAATAAAGAGATTACATCTAAACCTGAGCATCCTGCCAGAGATGATAACATCATTGCTTTTGGTCGTAGACCTCTATTTTCATTACCTTCATCTGGAGCATCCATATAAATTGTATCTCCACTGGGATTATCAGATTCAAATAGCATATTTTCTTTCCAAATGGTTGTAACGGTATTTGTCATATTTTTAAATCTAGGTTGTATATTTACAAAAGTAATGACAAAGATTTAATAACTCCTGTTTATTTTAAATATAGAATGAATTTTGCTAATAAAGTGCTCCCATTAATACTTTTACTTGGATTTTTAACGAACCTGTCTTCACAAACGAATTTGCCTCCAGAGCTTTTTGCAGATGTTAGAGAAGCCTATTGTCCTTTAAATCAAATTAAAATAGGATCTAACTTTACGATAACTGACCCTGATGACTCAGGAATAGCATATTTTAACATTCAAATATCTTCAGGGTATTCATCAGGTAATGAACTCTTGATTTTAACAGGAAGTCATCCCACTATTCAAACCTCTTGGAATATAAATGAGGGAAAACTAACACTAACACCTGTAACTTCTACTCAAATTTCATATTCAGAATTACAGGCTGCAATTAGAGATGTTGTTTTTGAGAGTACAGATGCTAATATTAGCGGAGAACGTTTTTTTTCCTTTACTATAGGAGATGGAAATTATTTGCCATCTACAGATCATTTTTATGTTTATTTTGAAAACGTTGGTATTTTATGGTCTGATGCTAAGGTCTTGGCTGAAGCATCAAACTATTATGGTCTTCAAGGGTATTTAGCTACTATTTTATCTCCTGAAGAAAATCAAATATCTGCTGAGCAAATAACGGGTACAGGTTGGATTGGTGGCAGTGATGAAGAAACTGAAGGTGTCTGGAAATGGGTTACAGGGCCAGAAAGCGGAACTGTTTTCTGGAATGGAACGGCAAGTGGTTCTTCGCCCCCTGGAGTATATTCAAACTGGAATACTGGTGAGCCAAATGAATTTGGAAGTGGCGAAGATTATGCGCATATTAAGGCTGATGAAATTATTGGTATTGATGGTTCTTGGAATGATTTATCAAATACAGGAGATCCAAATCCAAATAGCCTCTATCATCCTCAAGGATATATCGTAGAATACGGAGGAACTCCTGGAGATCCAATTTTAAATATTTCAGCGAGTACTAGTATTTATATTCCTGAAATTACCGGTACTACAAACGACAGAACCTGTACCGGTGGGAGTGTATCCTTGTCAGCTACAGTATCTGAAGGAGAAATTTATTGGTATGATGCTCTTGTAGGCGGGAATCTTGTATTTACAGGAAATACATTTAGTACACCATTGCTTAACAGTTCTAAAACATATTATGTGGCTGCATCGCCAGAAGGCTGTGCTACAACAGAAAGAATTGCAGTAGAAGCTATTGTAGACACCACTCCAGTTTTAATACCGTCACCATTAGATATTAATCGTTGTGATGAAGATCGATCTGGTTTTGTTGATTTTGATTTAATTGCAGATCAAATCCCTGAAATATTAAACAGTTTAGATCCAATTTTAAATCCAGATCTTACAGACTTTGAAGTATTGTATTTTGACAATCTAGCAGCTGCAGAGGCCAATATTATTGCTGCTGTTGTTGCTAACCCTTATCGTGTAAATACTTCTGATAATCCAACAATCTTTGCAAGAATTCATAATGTAAATTCTAATACCTGTTATACTATTGTTGAATTTAAACTAAAAGTAACGGACACACCAACACCATCTCAACCCGCAGAATACAGACTTTGTGATGATGCAACTTCTGCAGGAGGAGATACTGATGGAGTTTCAAGTTTCCTTTTAAATACCAAAGATGCTGAAATATTAACAGGAGTTACCAACCCTAGTGATTACTTTATTTCTTATCATACTGATCTTGCAGATGCGCAAACTAGTAGTACTTCTAATACCATTGACAAGAATTCTGATTATGAAGTTACCATTTCTCAAAGAATATATGTTAGAATTGAAAATATAGACAATGTAGCTTGTAATACCGTCTCTGATGATAGTCCTGGGAGTACTTTTACTTCCTTTGAACTTATCGTAGATCCTTTGCCTGTTATCACCGATCCAGTAGGGCTTAAACTCTGTGACGAAGATCAAGATGGTTTTACAAGTTTTGATCTTACCTTGGCTAATGCTTTAATCTCTTTAAATTCTGCCAATGAAACTTTTCAGTACTACCCCACAGAGTTGGACGCAGAGAATACTACCAGTGAAATTACAAATTTTACTGATTATACGAATGTAGTAAACACCAATGACATTATTTGGGTAAGAACAACCAATATAAATGCTTGTTTTAGGATTTCGAAAGTGAATCTAGAGGTTACCAATACAGAAATTCCTGGTACTTTTCAACGTAGCTTTTCTGAATGTGATGATTTTTTAGATGAAGATGGTAATGATACTGCTAATAATGATGATACCGATGGAATTTCAAGTTTTGATTTTAGTTCTGTAACTAACGAAATTGTTGCTTTATTTCCAGCATCACAGACAATAAACGTTTCTTATTATGAATCCTTAGCTGATGCGAATATTCCTGTAAATCCAATTTTTAATACAGGTGGCTACAGAAATATTGCCTCACCCTTTACACAACAAATTTTTATTCGAGTAGACAATCCTTCCAATGTCATTTGTGCTTATGTAGGAACTCACATTACATTGTCGGTGATTCCTGTTCCTGAGATAGATGTTATCCCTAATCTTGATATTTGTGATGATGCTAGTGATGGAGATGATACGAATGGTTTTGTTCAGTCCATAGACCTAGAAAGTCATACTCCAATCATTCTTGGAACTCAAGATCCAGCCAATTTTACAGTGACTTACCACTCAAACGAATCTGATGCTATATCAGGTTCCAGTTCATTAAGCTCACCTTTTACCAATACAACAGTAGATCAACAAACAATTTATGTTCGGGTAATTAACGATTCAACTGGATGTTTGATAGATCGACTTAATTTTGATGTCGTTGTTAATCCGCTACCTATCATCACTGATATTGTAGAGTTGAAACAATGTGATGATGATACCGATGGGTTTTCATTGTTTAATTTAAATGAAGCCGCTACCGATATCTCTACTAATTTTGCCAATGAAAGTTTTGTGTTCTATCCGAGTCTTTTAGATGCAGAGAATGATACTAATGCGTTTACTGCTGCAGAGGTACTTATGTTTAGAAACAGAACAGAAACCATAGATATTGTGTGGGCTAGAGCTATTTCTTCTGACAACTGTTACAGAATTGCAGAAGTGAATCTAGTGGTTTCTACCACAGGGCTTCCGGCTACTTTTCAACGTACTTTTATTCAGTGTGATGACTTCTTAGATAGGGATGGAAATGATACTGCCAATAATGATGATAATGATGGAATCAGTTCTTTCGACTTTAGCTCGGTAACGGCAGAAGTTCGTGCATTATTTCCTGTGAGCCAACAACTAACTATTACTTATTATAGAAATCAAGCGGATGCATTGGCTGAACTTAATGCCATTGCAGATCCTTCTAACTATCGGAATATCGGATATCCTAACACCCAGCAAATTTATATTAGAGTCGATAGTGATCTAGACAATGATTGTCTTGGCTTTGGGCCTTATATTACCTTACGTGTAGAACCTACAACGGCAGAAGAAGTGAACGGCCTTGAGCTTTGTGATACACTAGATGATGGTGATGGGTTTAATGGCATTGTGCAAACTTTTGATTTAGAATCTCAAACACTAGGTATTCTTGGAACTCAAAATCCAGCAGATTTTACAGTCACTTACTATACCT
Organism: uncultured Flavobacteriaceae bacterium; assembly: GCA_913061205.1. Lineage (GTDB taxonomy): Bacteria > Bacteroidota > Bacteroidia > Flavobacteriales > Flavobacteriaceae > Marifrigoribacter. The sequence continues at coordinate 5,749 of CAJXVL010000085.1, forward strand.
CTGCTGCTAATGCACTCTCTGGGAGTGGTTCTATTGCCAATACTACGATGTATGAGAATACTACTGCGAACCTAGAAACAATATTTGTTAGAGTAGAAAATAATAGTTCAGGGTGTTTTACCGCTCAGACCTCTTTTGATATCATTGTAAACCCTCTACCAGTTGCTAACTTTGTGGATAATCTAGAAGTTTGTGATGACAATACTGATGGATCTGCTCAAAATGGATTCTCACAAAGCTTTGATTTAGAACTACAAACTCCTGGAATTCTTGGCACTCAAAATCCTACTCAGTTTAGTGTTACCTATCATGCAAGTTTAGCAGATGCTCAAGCAAATATCTTACCACTGGGAAGTCCGTTTTCTAATTCGGTGCCTTTCTCTCAAGTGATCTATGTGCGTGTATACAATGCAAGCACCCAATGTACCAATGGCATCTCTAACTTTAATGCCATTGTAAATCCAGAACCTACAACACAAAATGTATCCAACCTTTCGTATTGTGATGACGATACCGATGGGGATGATACCAATGGCTTTGTTCAAAATATTGATCTCGATAGTCAGATTCTTGGAATCTTAGGGCCCTTACAAGATCCTGATGACTTTACAGTTACCTTTCATGAAACTCAGACTGATGCTTCGGCAGCAACAGATGCCTTGTCTAGTCCGTATACAAACACAACTGTAGACCAACAAACTATTTTTGTGAGAGTAGAAAATAAAGATACAGGATGTGTCAATGATGACTTTACTTTTGATGTCATTGTAAATCCGTTACCAAGATTTAGAGTAACCTCGCCACAAATTGTATGTTTGAGTGGCCCGCCACTTACAATAGGTGTTGAGAATCCGACTGCGGTTTATGATTATGTATGGACTGCTCCTGATGGTAGCAATATCATTGGATCTGAAATTACCATCTCCTCTGGTGGACTTTATACCGTGACAGCTACTACAACAAACGGGACTGGATGTACGAGAACTAGCGAGATACAAGTCAATGAATCTAGCATCGCAACCATTACAGATAACGATGTTACCATTGTAGATGATTCTGACAATAACTCTATTACCATAGACCCTACAAACCTTGGTATTGGAGACTATGAATATGCATTAATTGATCAGGACGGACAGCTAAGTTCGTTTCAACAAGATCCAGTGTTTGAGAATTTAGTAGGTGGCTTCTATACCATCGTAGTACAAGATAAAAATGGCTGTAGACCCAATGCTGAATTATTAGTCTCAGTTATTGAATTTCCAAAGTTCTTTACACCTAATAACGATGGAATAAACGATACTTGGGCTATTAAAGGTGCCAATGCTATCTTCTTCCCTAGCGCGCAGATAAATTTCTTTAATAGATTCGGGAAAGTAGTAGCCCAAATTGATGTGGATACTTTAGGATGGGATGGATCTTATGCCGGAAAAATACTCCCCTCTGATGACTATTGGTTCTCTATAATACTTGTCGATAGAAATGGAATCACTAGAGAAAGAAAAGGAAACTTCTCGTTACTCAGAAGGTAGAGAAATAATCTTCTCATCCTATTTTATTGTTTTAATGGACTTTAAAAAACTAAAAAACAAATATTTTTTTAATAAAAAACTAATATTACATTAATATATATAAAAATATATTTATATTGCATGAAAAATTAGCTGAACAATTATATCACCCTAGAGTAAATCAAAACAAATTATAATTAATGAATTTTATAAAGCTAAGGTTTTAGTTTTATAGGTTGCTTGATACCTCCTTATTATTACCATTTTTCCCTTACCTCTTTTTAGTCAACCTATTATTGACATTTTCATCTCCCTTTACCTCCTTGTTTAATCCCTCTTGTAATTTAAAAAAAAAAATTATGATTGATTATGCACACAGAATTCATCTTTTATGCTTGACTTTATTTTTTACTCTATTCTTATGTTTAACAAGCGCAAGTGCCCAATTATTGAAAGAAAAGGATAAGCAAGTACATTTCTATGCTGGTACTGTTTTTGGAGGTCTTGCCTACGGGTATATATTCGAGAAAACTGGTTCTAAACCAAAAGCTTTTTTAGGAGCTATTACCGCTGCATGTATTGTAGGTGTTTTAAAGGAAACAAGAGACAGTAGACAATACGGTAATAGGTTTGATAAGAGAGATCTTCTTGCCACATCATATGGAGGTCTTTCAATTGGAATTACGTTAGATGTTTTTTTACCTAAAGGTAAGAATGATAAGCGGTTAATTCAATTTTAGTGGTAATTAATATCACTTTAGTTACAGAAAAGTTATTTGGTTAAATTCTCACTTAAAGTTTTCTTAGGCGTAAGAGTGATAAGTTCTGTCATATATAAACGAGTGAGATAATAGATTATTATTGGTTACCTTCAATAATAGTTTTTAGAAATTAAAAGCTTGTTGAAAGAAAATGAAATTTAATTTTTAAAAATTAAAAAATATGCCATTAGTAACACCTTTATCATCAGAGCACGACAAAGAAACTCAAGAACTTTCAGAATTCTTCAATGAAACTCTTGGGTTTTGTCCAAATTCTGTTTTAACCATGCAACGAAGACCAGCTATTTCTAAAGCATTTATTAATTTAAATAAAGCGGTCATGACAAATGAAGGTACTGTAACATCCTCTCTAAAAAGAATGATAGCATGGGTTTCTAGTAATGCTACAGGATGCAGATATTGCCAAGCACACGCAATTAGAGCCGCAGAACGTTACGGAGCAGATCAAGAGCAATTAGATAATATTTGGGAGTATAAAACTCACCCTGCATTTTCTGATGCAGAAAGAGTCGCTTTAGATTTCTCATTGGCTGCAAGTCAAATACCTAATAAGGTAGATGTAGAAATAAAAAAAAGGTTATACCAGTATTGGAATGAAGGAGAAATAGTAGAAATGTTAGGTGTTATCTCTCTTTTTGGTTATTTAAATCGTTGGAATGATTCTATGGGAACTTCAATAGAAAATGGAGCTGTAGATTCTGGAAATCAATATTTAGGGAAGTATGGTTGGGAAAAAGGGAAACATGTATAACTCATTAGAAAACCTAAAAATATTCCAAGTGTAATCGTATGCAATAAAAACATAAATAAAAGGTAGTTATTATACCAAAATTATAGGTAGAATTAACTCTTACTTTTATTTTAAAATATAATTTTTACTCACCATTTTTTAAACTATTTTTTTCATATTCGTTGTGTATTAGTATGATAATTAGTCCGTATACAACAGCCGAAACAATTAAAATATTACTGATCAAACCAGTGGTGCTAAAAGACATTCTAATCAAGATAGTAGACACCACAAATCCTGAATTTCTGATGATTTTATGAAATTTGTCAGTGTAGAAAAATGAAATTAGCAATAAGATTACATCAACTAAAATTAAGATTGTAAAAAATTGATCAAAAAAGAGGTTGTTAATTGTGTCAAATGAAGGGACCATATTTGAATCAATAGAAAATCCATTTAACCAGTTTATCAACTGTCTCTTATACACATCTCCGAGCCCACGAGACGTAGAGGAATC
>CAJXVL010000086.1 GCA_913061205.1 uncultured Flavobacteriaceae bacterium
ATCTACACGTAAGGAGTCGTCGGCAGCGTCAGATGTGTATAAGAGACAGCTATTCAAATATTAATGGATATTATGCAGATTGGACAACCGCTATTAATAAAAATAAAAAAACAAAAGAACTTGAAGTTTTCACAAAGGCAATCCTAGAGTTTAGGGAATTTTTAAATAAGAGAACCGTCAAAGATTCCTTTAAAAAATTAGCTTTTAACACAACATTACATCCCATTTTATGCAGTCGGCTGTTATCGGTTAAAATAATGGCAAATAAGTATGATACTTTAGAGCCAATTCTAGATGAATATTATCAAATACATTCAAAGCATAAATCAAAGATACTTGAATATTCATTTGAGCTTTTCATTACCGCAATTACTACAAAAAACATGGTTTTAATGCGCTATATTATCAACCTTATCGATTTGGACAAAAACCAACATTTATTTTTTTTGAAGGATCGATTAAATTTGTTTTACTTAATGGCCATGTTTTATTATAAATTGACTAAAAATAATGCTAAAAAGAATAAGTATCTGACATTGTTCGGTTTAGATAACATAAGATATAGCTACGAAGATTATATTAAATTATTATATGATGTGTTTTTATATTCAGAGGCCAGAACTGAACCATTAAAAAAAAGTATTAAAAACGACTATATCCAACTTAACAAAAAATTAAAATATCCTTATTTTTCAGAAGCTTATTTAATAAATTACTTCATTGATAAATAGCTTCGTTTTTTAAGGTTTTTTTAAATAAAAAACCCTAACATTTCTGAAAGGGTTAAATTTATTTTAAGTTTAATTATTTAGGTTGTTTTAACTCATGTTGATATTAAAAACACCTGTTAAAATGTTGTTTCAGAATTATTGAAGTTTTGCTTCGTTCCAAAGTTCATTATGACGAATAATTTTACCGTCATCATTAAATGCATGATTAAAAAGTACCGGAATAATAATGACCTTACCATCAGACTTACGCGTAACTGAAACTCTCCACCAAGATTGAACATAGTCTCTTTGAGAATCAAATTCATAAAACTTAATCCACTTGCAGTCCATACCGTTAATAGTATTATCTTTAAGGAAGACTTCTTGAGCTTTCTTATATTCCTCTGCATTTAATGGGTCGTTGTCCCAATCGTTAAAAAGTCCATCAAATTCTGCATCATCATCAAAATTTTCATAAAAAGCAACCATATCATTAAATTCTAGGCCATGCATCGCTTTTCTAACCGTATTGATATTTGGGTGATGTGAGTATATTTCTCCATCTTTAAGCTCCCGTTGACTTCTCCAGCTCTCAACAAAAGGCATTTGGTTCATATAAGTTCTTAGATATGCTATTTGATTATCAGAATTAACTGCATACTGCGAATGCCTAGGCTGTGAAAACTTAACACCGGTTGTCCCACCAACTCCTGTTAATAATTCCCATGCATATACCCAAGTAGCTGCGCTAAAATCATCATCTTTATACTCTATAGCATCTGGATAACCATTCTTGGTTTGATTGATAGAAAAATAACGATTTTGAGTTTCCCATGCTTTTATATTGGCAAGAAATTCTTTTTTTGTTTGAGCCTTTGCATCTTTGTCCATACTATCACCATTAAAACCTTTAAAGTCATCGGAGATTAAGCTAGAGAGCATTTCAGTATTTTTGGTATTGATGGCTTCATACATTTGGTTTACAACATCAATTGCTGGATGTTCGATAAAAATGGTTCCATTTTTCTTTTTTTGAGCAAATACCAAAGTGCTTGCCACAAATAATAATATTAAGGTGATTTTTGTTTTCATATTGTTGTTTTAAATATTTTTTTAAAAATAATAAATTAATTGCAAATAACAAGGAAAAAATAATTGTTGTTTTGGATATAAGTAAGAACAGTAACCTAGAAACAAAAAAAACCTCATCTATTCGGAAAAGCTTCTCATTGGTTTAAAACATAAACCTTGTTCTATTTAAAAAACTCAACATAAAATTTTAATTGCGGTCTGGACGAGACTCTGAAAATCATTTATAAAGTATTAAATAAAAAATGTATAGACTCAAATATAACTACTGCTAATTTAACTTATTGAAGAGTTAAAAAAATAGCTGAATTAACATAAGGGGATATAACTTTAATATAAAAACCCTCACAAATGCAAGGGTTTATAAAATAATTTTTTTTGTAACTTATTCAGCTTCATCTAAATCATTTTTTGGCGGTTCTGGAATGCTCTTACTGTATATATAAAACTGTTTAATTTTTCCGTTTTCAATCTGACCATCAATCATATGCAACTGAACTTTTTCTTTACCATCAATTGTTGTTGTCACTTGATGTCCAGCTATAATCCATTCTTCTCCTCCATTTACTGCTTTATAAGGCATCGCCCAATAAACTTCCCACTTTGGATCTTCAGCAGCAAACCAGGCATCTAGTGCTGCTATATGCATTTCGTTCCCTTGAATAAGCCTACCATCCTGATCTTCTATACTAATAGAATCAGTATTCATTGACATAATAGTTTCTAAATCTCGATCATTATGAGCCTTTATGTAGTTCATCCATATTTCTGTTAAAGAATCACTTGCGACTACAAACTTTTCGCCTTCTACAGGCAAAAAGAAACCTGCACCTTTTTGTTCTTTGGCTGTTTCTTTTTCTACTTGAGGATTACAAGCCGAAATTATTACAGCTAAAACTATAATTATTTTTTTCATGATTAAATTGTTATTAAATTATTGATTAAATACAAATCTAATTAGAAGATTATTATAAACAGTTAATTACGGGTAATTTTTTTATTACAGAATATAAGTATTTGGTTAGATAAAATACAGTTAATAGTTATCGATTTAAGAGGATTAGAAATAGCTAAATTGGAGGTGGATTATATAACCCATTAATTAAAGTAAGGGTTTATGATTTATTAAGTTAAGTGGAAAATGGTCCACCCATGGGAACACCTTTTTAGGTGAAATAAGTTGATATTTTAGAGTGATTGACAACAAATAAAAAAGCCTCTCCTATTCGAAAAAGCTTCTCATCGGTTTAAAACATAAACCTAGTCCTATTTAAAGAACTCAACACAACATTTTAATTGCGGTCTGGACGAGAATGAATAATTAATTGTAAGTAACTGTATCCTGATTTATTATAATTATATTTTTAAAACCATTTATGGTAATAATTAATTATACCAGCCTTAATAGTGTCTTTCAAGAAATTAAAATAAAAGATTTTTCTAATTTTCTTTAGGATTCAAAGCCCAATTCATTAATAAAACTGATAGTTGTTCTAAAATAGCTTAATTACTTTATAATAAATGAACCTTTTATTATTCTTATGGAATTTTCAATTACTAAAATATATTTTCCAGCAGCTCTGCTATTAATTGAAATAATCGAAAGCTCTTTGTTTAATCTTCCTTGGCTAACTTGTTTTCCGTCCATGCTATAGATTTTATAACTGTATTCCCCTTGCAGATCCTTTGGTATTTTAATATTTAATGTATTTGAAGTTGGATTTGGATATACTATTAATTGATTATCACCATTAATATTTAATATGGTACCTAATACCTGTTCGCATTCTGAGTCCAATTGAGTATAAGTTTCTCCTGAAGCATTTGTAAGAAATGTGAAAAAGCAGCCTAATTCATATTGTAAGGCTTTCATAAACCCATTATTAAAATTATTAACATGATACATATCTATGGCTATTACTCTACCTTCATAAAGTGATCGAATATTATTATCTTTAGTATGCCCTAAAATTACAGACTCAACTGAAAACCCATCTAAAATATTATCAACTTCAACTTGTGTAAGTTCTTCTTGCACCATACCTCTGTACCAATAAATGCCGTCAGAACTATTTACTTCTGTACAATCACTGTTAGGGCACGTAATGCCATTCATTCTTATTCTTCCGTATTCGTTAATCTGGTCATATGTCAAATTTAAAGCAGCTACTTCTGGCGTGATACCGCCATGTAAAAATGCATAATCTCCAACTCTCTCTATAATGTTTTTTGAACGCAACCACCTTCCTAGTTCAGTATTAGCATCGTAAAGATCTATCATTCTTTTACCCATTAAATACGCGTCATTAAAATATTTAGTTTCTACATATCTCCAATCATCAGTCAAATTAAACATTTCATGATTTCCTATTATTAAATGAACTTTACCACCCTGGGCTTCCGCCTCACTCTCTAATTTATATAACAGCCACATAGATTCAGTAATATTATAGCCTCTATCAAATAAGTCTCCACTTATCATTAAATGTCCATCTCCGTAGGTCCAATTAAAATCATTATCAATAATTCCTTCTCCTATTAAAACCATAGTAAGACCTTCAATATGTCCATCAAAATCTGAAATTGCTAAAAATTTTGATGGTGTTTCAGTGTCAACAGAAGGTTCTATTAAAATTTCTGGTTTTAGAAAGAATGAAAAACTGGTTCCCATATGTGGTAAGTTGCACGTTAATTCTAAACCATCTGTTGTTGTATATGTATTGCTTACCAATCCGCTTGGTGTTATTTCTTCTACGATAATCTCTCCTCCTTCATAATAAACATAAGGTCCATCTTGATCATAGGTATGGTCTTGCGTTAAAAAGCAATCAAATGAAAGGTCTCCATCTGCTGCATTTCTATTTCGAATAGTAACAGCAATCATATTTTCACCATCTACAAAATAACTTGGATCTATTTTATAAGTGAAAAAATCATTTTGAATATTAGAGTTTATGCTCTGCCTTGCGCTTGTTGTATGAGTGATTTGTCCTAAAGGCATCATTTCAGATCGCAACACTTCTACTCCATTGACAAAGACCATCGCCCCATCATCATGAATCATGTGTATATAAATATCATCAATTGCAGTTACATCAATTACATCGACTTTTTTTCTGAAATAATAACTAACTAAACCATTGCTTAAGACGGTTTCTTCGTCACCATCACCATAACCAAACTGACCTAACCCGACGGGCCATAAAGAATCATCAAATCCTAAAGTATTCCAGGATGTTCCAGGATCTGAACTATCATCCCAAAAACGCCAGGAACTTCCTTGATTAAAGAAAACTGAATCTACTTCATTTAGTACTGAAATTTCTTTGGTTAGAATATTATTAGCCAAATTTTCATCACTCGTAATAGTAACTTCTAAACTCAAACTATAAATACCTAAAACACTTAAGTCTAAGCTTTGTATAAATGTAAACATAGTACTCTCTCCTGTTGATAGGGGTATTGTTCCAGGTTCGGTAGCTATTAAAGCCCCATTAATAGAGTAAGAAACCATATAATTTGAAGCCGTTAAATTTCCATAATTTGTAATTTCTACTTGTACAATTGCTGCTGCAGTCTGATACATAGCGCTTGTAGGCGTAATACACGAAGTTAATTCTAAATCTACATCAGTATTTAAAGAGTATTCAAAAACTAATTTAGGTGCTAATGCAGAACTTCCATCAAATGATTCTGCTTTTCTTTTTTCATTTTCGCTACCTGTACCTGTTAAAATAAACGTGATAGGGTTGCCTCCTTGCCATCCATTTGAAGATATAATTTCACTTATAATGGCCGATATGTCTGGAGTTCTTTGGTCCAGCCCAGACGCATCGTCTACCCATGAAGGGATATTGTTCCATACTGCGCTTGAAGCAGTTGTGGCTCTACTTGATATATTGTTGTTTGTATCTGTAAATGAAGAAGAATTTGCAACATCTTCGCCTTTAATGGTAATGGTTAAATTTCCAGAGTTGTTTCCATCTGCTGTAAATTGAATATATGCATTTGAAATTGTAGCATTTGATGGAATTGTAATGTCATCAAACCTAAGTCCAATAATTTGTAATCCTTGATCGTTAAAAGTATCGTACATCATCTCAAGATCAGAACTAGAAGTAAGTACATCTGAACCATCAAATTTTTCTTCTGCATCATCAGCTGATGACAGGATTTGCCTCTCAAACGTTTGAGAAGAAACCGGTACACTTAAAAAAAAAGCAAGTATAAAATAAACAGATACTTTAGTCATTAAAATATTATTTAGAAGAATTAATTTTTATTTACAAATATTAGTAAATATAATAATAAAATTAATGGTTGTATTCTATTTTCCCTAACCCTTCATCATAAGTTATGTCTTTATTTTGTAATGGTAGTATTTGATCGAATTGGTTCTAGTTTATCCAAGACCTGAAACTACTTCTTTAAAAACTGGAATAAAATATATTAAACATCTTTAAATAAAAAAAACATCTTGGAAATACCATTTTTACCATTTTAATTACTCTAGTATACCTTGGAAGAAAATGGAACACTTTTTAAAGTGAAATAAGTTGGTATTTAGACGAATTGCCAATAAACAAAAAAAGCCTCTCCTATTCGGAAAAGCTTCTCATCGGTTTACTACATAAACCTAGCCCTATTCAAAGGACTCAACACAACATTTTAATTGCGGTCTGGACGAGACTCGAACTCGCGACCCCCTGCGTGACAGGCAGGTATTCTAACCAACTGAACTACCAGACCGTGCTTACAATATTACTATTGCTTATTAGCGAGGGCAAATATACACCTCCTATTGTTTATTGCAAACTATTTTTAAAAAAAATAAAAAAGTTTATTTCTTTTACTATCCAAACTTTTGACGCTCTACTAGATACGTTGTTAAAATGGTGCTAAAATCATCATTAACAGCTACAGGAACATACTTAATCCTATATTGACCACAACGTATTTTAAGCTCTTTAAAATAATCTTTAACGGCTTTTTCATAATTAGCTCTAATAGTATCAGCATAAAGATTTACATGTACTCCCGTTTCTACATCAACAAATCGTTTGGGCCTGTTGTTAAAGTTAAATTCTATTTCTTTCTCTTTATCATAGGTATGAAATAAGATAACTTCATGCTTATTATACTTTAAATGCTGTAATGCCTCAAATAATTTTTCTTCTTCCAAATCACTTTGAAACATGTCAGTAAATAAAAAAACCATAGAACGCCTTTTAATCTTATCTGCTATTTCATGAAGATAAGTATAAGTCTTAGTTTCTACCTGCTCTCTTTTGTTTGCTAGTGCTTCATTTAATTTAGCTAATAACATTTGATGGTGACGTTCACTACCCTTTTCATTGCTATAAAAGTCATAGTTGTCACTATAAACACTTAATCCAACAGCATCTCTTTGGCGTTTTAACAAATTCATGATCGCGGCAGCTGCCAATACTGAAAAACCAATTTTATTAAGATGATTTATATCAAAATCCTTTAATAAAGGATAATGCATAGAGCTACTATTGTCTATTATTAAATGACAACGTAAATTGGTTTCTTCTTCGTAGCGCTTGGTATACAATTTATCCGTCTTTGCAAATAACTTCCAATCGATGTGTTTGATACTTTCTCCTTGGTTGTAAATTTTATGTTCTGCAAATTCTGCTGAAAACCCATGAAAAGGACTTTTATGCAAACCAGAAATAAACCCTTCCACTACCTGATGAGCCAATAGTTCTAGGTTATTAAACCCTGTTATTTCGTTGATTTCTTTACGTATATCCATTAGGCCTAAAATAAAAAAGGTTTGCTATATAGCAAACCTTTTTTGATCTTATGTTTTGATTGTTATTAAAGTAATGAGTTTAACGCTTCTTCATAAGTAGCTTTAGGAGCAACTCCTACTTGTCTACCAACTACTTCTCCATTTTGAAATACTAAAACAGTTGGAATATTACGTACTCCAAATTTAGCAGCAAATTCTTGATTTGCATCTACATCAACTTTACCAACAACAGCTTTTCCTTCATAATCTTTACTGATTTCTTCGATGATTGGTCCAACCATTCTACAGGGCCCACACCAAGCTGCCCAAAAGTCAACTAATACGGGTTTATCACTTTTTAAAACTGTTTCTTCAAAAGTTTGGTCTGTTATTTCTAATGCCATAATATATATATTTTATTGTTATACAAATGTAGTCAATAATTCTACTTTAACTTAAAAGTAAATGATTAGATTATATGATGTTAGTATCACAAATTTTTATGACCCTAAACCTCTAATTAGTTAAGCTTATACCTTATCTGCTCATCTTCTAATTTTTTTAATAGTTCGTTTGAAATATCAATCTTGAATTTTTTTGACGGCATGGTTATTTTTATTTTTTCGGAGGCTTCGTAAATTATTAATTCTAAATGTTTATCTCCTTTATGGCTACTTATAATTTCTTTTAAATTCGCAATGCTAACATCGTTAACATCTCCAATAGGCAATTGAATAGTTAGTTTTTTTGTATGACTATCCATCACTTCTTGTAACATCTGCATACTATTAAACTGAAGTCGTGGATCTCCTTTTTTCTGGGTTTCTTTATTAACCCAACCATCTTTAACCAGTGCTTTAATAAAGATAAAAGAATTGGGTACTAAAAAATGACGAAACTTAAGGTATTGCTCTCCAAAAATTCTAAACTCATAACTTTCGTTATAATCTTCTACAATGAATAATGCCCACCCTTTTCCCATTTTTGTTTCTCGATGTTGTACATCTCCAACCATACCACCAAAACACATTTCTTTACTAATAAAATTTTCTAAATTATTAAAATCAGAAGCGGTACAATTACAAAAACGGGTAATCTCTGTCTTAAAGTCATCTAATGGATGTCCAGAAATATAGATCCCCACTACTTCTTTCTCTTGCTTTAATTTTTTAAGTGTTCCCCATTCCTCACAAGGAGGAACTTCCGGTTCTGGAATTTGCACTTCACTAGCCCCTCCAAATATATCTAATTGATCGCTATTTTGAGATTCCTGAAACTTAGATGCAAATCGCAAAACTTTTTCAATAAATAACACCCCTTTTTCATCTGGATGTAGATATTGAGCTCTATGAGTATCGAAACCATCAAAACCACCAGCCAATGCTAATCCTTCAAAAGCTTTTTTATTTGCTGCTCGTAAATCAATTCTTTTAGCTAGATCAAATACCGATTTATATTTCCCATCACCTCTAGTTTCAACGATAGTAGCTACCGCGTTTCCTCCAACACCTTTGATTGCACCCATTCCAAAACGAATGGCTCCTTTATCATTTACTGTAAACTTATAATGCGATTCATTCACATCTGGACCTAATACTGCTAGCCCCATCCTACGACATTCCTCCATAAAAAAGCTTACCTGCTTAATATCATT
>CAJXVL010000087.1 GCA_913061205.1 uncultured Flavobacteriaceae bacterium
CAAAACCAAACATACTACTTATTTATACCGGCGGGACTATTGGTATGATTAAGGACTCGGAAACAGGTGCATTACAAAACTTTAATTTTGATGAATTATTAAAATACATCCCTGAACTCAATCTTTTAGAATGTAACATCGCTTCACATAGTTTTTTAGAGCCTATTGATAGTTCTAATATGAATCCTGATTTTTGGGTGGAAATTGGAATCATTATAGAAGATAACTACGACACATATGATGGTTTTGTAGTTCTACACGGAAGTGATACGATGTCCTATACTGCATCGGCATTGAGTTTTATGTTAGAAAACTTAACCAAACCAGTAATTTTCACCGGTTCACAGCTTCCAATTGGTGATTTGCGAACCGACGCAAAAGAAAACTTAATAACCTCCATTCAAATAGCTTCGCTTTACAAAGATAATAAACCAGTAATAACAGAAGTGGGCTTATATTTTGAATATAAACTTTATAGAGCGAATCGAACCACAAAAGTAAATGCAGAACATTTTGAAGCTTTTGATTCTTTAAATTACCCTCCTTTAATAATAAGTGGAGTTAATTTATCGATAAATTTTCCAATATTATTAAAACCAAATTGGAATAAAAAGTTCATGGTTCATAAAAGCCTTGAGTCAAACATATTATTAGTTAAAATGTTCCCAGGAATTAATAAAGAAATGATCAATCATTTATTTTCATATCCTAATCTAAAAGGGTTGGTGTTAGAAACTTATGGAAGTGGTAATTTAACAAATGAAAAATGGTTTTTAAAAGCCATAAAAAAAATTACAAATAAGAATATTCCAGTAATTAATGTTACACAATGTTTTGGTGGGAGTGTAGATATGAGTATTTATAATACCAATAAAGAATATAGAACTATTGGAATTATATCTGGAAAAGACATCACAACGGAAGCTGCAATTGCAAAATTAATGTTTATGCTAGGTCAAAATATTTCGGCTAAAGGCTTCAAAACCAAATTCGAAACCTCGTTGCGAGGAGAAATGAAATAAATTAATCCTCTAAATTTTTTATAAGACTATTTTTTTTTGTTTTTTTGCAATCATTTGGCTGGGTAATTATCGTTAAAATGAGAATTTTAGAGAGGTGGCCGAGTGGTCGAAGGCGCACGCCTGGAAAGTGTGTATACGCCACAAGCGTATCGAGGGTTCGAATCCCTTCCTCTCTGCTAAAAGATGTTTTGATGTCCAAGTAAATCAAAACATTTCATTAATATATTTTATTCTTGGAGATTAACTTTTTTTATATATCTTTAAAATCTTTAAATTAAAAACAAATCTTAAGTCAATAGCAATGAAAAAATTATTTTCTATTTTGGCAATTACCGCGTTGGTTTTTGCAGGAACACTAAGCTCAAACGCAGCAAATGTTCAAATTATGCCAAGTAATGTACAAACTGTAATGGCAGCAGCAACTGTTTCAATAATTCAAGATGAAGATGGAACTTCCACCGAAGAGAAAGGATTTCATCAAGAATTAAAAGAACGTTTTGTAGAAGGTGGTCCTGCATTTATGGGGATTGTACTTTTATGTTTAATTCTTGGTTTAGCATTTGCTATTGAAAGAATTATCTACTTAAACCTTGCTACTACCAATACTAAAAAATTAGCTGATAACGTAGAAGATGCTCTAAAAAGTGGTGGAATTGATGCGGCAAAAGAAGTTTGTAGAAATACAAAAGGACCTGTTGCTTCTATTTACTATCAAGGTTTAGAACGTGCAAATGAAGGCGTGGATGCTGCCGAAAAAGCTGTTGTAGCTTATGGAGGCGTACAAATGGGTCAATTAGAGAAAAATGTATCTTGGATATCCTTATTTATTGCAATTGCACCAATGCTTGGGTTCATGGGTACTGTAATTGGTATGATTGATGCATTCGATAAAATACAAGCAGCTGGAGATATGAACCCTTCATTAGTAGCGGGTGGTATTAAAATTGCACTATTAACGACTGTATTTGGTCTAATTGTAGCTATTATACTTCAAGTATTCTACAATTATATAATTGCAAAAATAGATAGCATTGTAAACAGTATGGAAGATGCTTCTATCACATTAATTGATATGTTGGTAGAATATAAAAATAAATAATAATTTAATATCCAAACAGAATGGGTTTACACAAAATAATTAAAATTATAGGATTAATCCTAAGTCTTATTGGAGTAGTGATACTCGGTATGATGATTTTGAAAGGTGATAGTGATATTAAGGAGACAGGTTGGGGTGTTGATGCTTTTATAAACACCGCATTCGTCATGTTAGCTCTAGTAGTAATTGCTGTTGTATTTTTTGGTTTTAAAGGATTAATGTCTGGAAATATAAAAAATACGTTAATCACTTTAGGAGCTTTTATTGTTATTATTGGAGTTTCTTACGGACTTGCAGATAACAATCAATTGCCACTTCCAGACGGAGAGCTATTGACTAAATCTAATTCTAAATGGATTGGTGCAGGACTTTACGCTTTTTACATATTAGCAATTATAGCGATTGGTTCTATGGTAGTTAGCGGATTTAAAAAAACAAAATAATATGGCAAGAAGATCAGCACCAGAGGTAAATGCAGGGTCTATGGCAGACATAGCTTTCTTACTACTTATTTTTTTCTTAGTAACGACTACTTTAGAAAAAGACAATGGGATCGCTAGACAATTGCCACCTATAGATAAATCTGAGATAGAACCTCCGAAAATCAAGAAAAAGAATCTTTTTATCGTATTGGTGAATAAAAACGACGAATTATTAGTTAATGATAATCCAATGCAATTAAAAGATATACGTGAAAGTGCTATCGAATTTTTGGATAATGGAGGTGCTTTATCTAATAGTCCTGAATATTGTAATTATTGTAAGGGAAAACATTCTGAATCATCTTCAGATAATCCTGATAAAGCTGTAATATCTGTACAAAGTGATAGGTTAACTTCTTATAAAATGTACATATCTGTTCAAAACGAATTAGTTGCTGCATATAATTTTTTAAGAGATAGAGAATCTAAAAGACTATATGGATGGAATTTTTCAGAAGTTAAAAAAGATATTGATGCTGGGACTTATCTGGGAGATATAACTGATGCACGTGCAAAACTAAAAGAAGTACAATTATTATTTCCTTTAAAACTATCTGAAGCAGAACCTAAGAAAAATTAATAAAAAAGGAGAAAATGTCAAAATTTACAAAGAAAAAAGGTAACGAATTACCTCCCGTATCTACAGCATCTTTACCAGATATTGTATTTATGTTATTATTCTTTTTTATGGTGGTTACGGTTATGAGGGATACTGAGTTAAAAGTTGAACAAAATCTACCAAAGGCAAACCAAATTGAAAAACTTAAAAAAGATAGGTCTGTTTTTATATTTGCTGGAAAACCAAGTCTTCAATACAGAAAGAATTTTGGTGAGGAAGGTAGAATACAAATTGGAGATAAATTCACAGATATATCAAATATAGGATTAGCATTAACAGAAGCAAGAGGGAAACTAAACCCTGAACTCCAAAGTAAAGTAGTTGTTGCTTTAAAAGTGGATGATGATACCAATACTGGTTTAGTTACTGATATCAAAGAAAAATTAAGACAACTTAATATGGTAAAAATAATTTATATTACTGCAAGTGGAGATCCAATAGACCAGTAAAATTACCGTTAAGATTTATTAAATGCCTTTGTTCTGATATCAGAGTTAAGGCATTTTTTTTATAATTAATTACAACTATCTTTATTGCAAGTTAAAGGGACTAAAATTCTTTTTTTGATATGATGCGATTCTTAATACATACCTTCTTTCTTTTGTTTTCGTTATATACCATTGCTCAGGATTCCATACCTAAATTTGAAGGTGATTTATTCTATCGTGAAGATCAGTTTTATGTTGGCGTATCCTATAATGTTTTTTCGGTTATTCCATCTGGGATGAATTCTGAAGGGATATCTGCAGGTTTGCAATTTGGCTTTCTTAGAGATTTCCCTCTCAATAAAAGGTGTAACCTAGCTATTGCTGTTGGAGCAGGATTTTCATACGATCAGTATGGTCAAAATCTAAAAATTAATGAAGATGAACTAGGGAATTCTAGCTATACTATAATAGATTCAAATCAAGACTTTAAGCAAAATAGATTTAGTGTTTCTGTGATAGAAGCCCCAATTCAATTAAGATGGAGAAGCTCAACTGTTACAGAATATAAATTTTGGAGAGTTTATGCCGGATTTAGAGTAGGTTATACCATTTGGAATCAATCTAAATATAAGGATGTTTTTGAAACTATAAGAATAACTGGTATTTCTGATTTTAATAAATTACGCTTGGGAACCAGTTTAAGTGTGGGTTATAACAAGTTTAACCTTTTTGCTTACTATAGTTTAAACCCATTCTTTAATGAAAATGCGGTTACTACTGATGGTCAAAAGGTGAATTTTCATGGAATTAAATTAGGATTGATTTTTTATATTTTATAACAATAGTTTACCATTATATTTATTAAAACTTTTAATTAAGGTTATTGATTTCTTATAGCCAATAATTAAGAATGACAATTTGTGGAATAACACCAATAAAAAATCCGGTAAGTAATTCGGGAATGGTATGTGACTTTGTGTCTAATCTTGAAGAAGCGACCCACCCATTTATTAAGAAAAAAACACCGATTTCTAATAAATAATTTTTATTAAAATGAATGCTCAATGCAATTAAGAACATAGTAACACCAGCAACTCCCATTTGATGTAAACTTACTTTAAAATTTAAAATAACTAATACTAATGCAGATATAGTCGTAAATAATATACCCACAAAAAAATAATACATTTCGGGTGAATGATATGAATTAAAAACCATTTTAATAATAACAAGAATTAGAAGTATCTGTATCATTAAAGGGAATTTTCTTTCTTGGACTTCTTTTAAATTAATACTTTTAATTAAACCTAAGTTTTTTAATAAGAAAAAAGAAATTAATGGTATTAAAATAGTAATGATAACAATAGCGTAAGTCTTTGTATTAATTAGCTGGGGTTGAATAAATCGGGGAGTTAAACCAAAATATAATCTAAGTCCAATTAATGGCATTAATAAAGGATGAAAAATATATGAAGCACTTCGTAAAAAATAATTCATTATATTTTTTTTCTCAATCGAGCTACAGGAACATCTAACTGCTCGCGGTATTTTGCGATTGTTCTACGCGCAATCGGGTATCCTTTACTCTTTAGCATGGCTGCAAGTTTATCATCCGTTAGAGGCTTTTTTTTATCTTCTTCTAAAATAATATTTTTAAGGGTATTTTTTATTTCTCTAGTAGAAACATCTACACCCTGATCATTTTTCATAGATTCACTAAAATAGTCTTTGATTAATTTTGTTCCATATGGAGTGTCTACATATTTACTATTTGCTACCCTTGAAACCGTGGAAACATCCATATTTATTTCATCTGCAATATTTTTTAAAATCATAGGCTTAAGTTTTTGCTCATCGCCAGTTAAAAAGTATTCTTTTTGATGATACATAATTGCATTCATGGTAATAAATAGGGTTTGTTGTCTTTGTTTAATAGCATCAATAAACCACTTTGCAGCATCTAACTTTTGTTTAATAAATAAAACAGCATCTTTTTGAGATTTAGTTTTTTGTTTAGTTACTTTAAAACCTTTTAGCATTTCGCTATAATCTCGAGAAACATGTAGGTCGGGAGCATTACGTCCATTAAGAGTTAGTTGTAGTTCTCCATCTATTATTTTAATAGCAAAATCAGGAACTACGTGTTCTATCATTTTAGTATTTCCTGCATAAGAACCTCCAGGTCTCGGGTTTAAAATTTCAATTTCATGAATAGCTGAACGTAATCGTTCTTCTGTAATGGAATATTTTGCAAGTAGTTTCTTATAATGTTTTTTTGTAAATTGTTCAAAGGATTCTTCTATTAACCGGATTGCTATTGAAATCGCTTCGGAGGTGTTTTTTCTTTTTAATTGTATTAATAAACATTCTTGAAGGTTTTTTGCTCCAACTCCTGCGGGGTCTAAATTTTGTACAATTTTTATGATTTTAACTATCTCGTCTTCAGTGGTGAATATATTTTGGGTAAAGGCTAAATCATCGACAATATCCATTAGATCTCTACGTATATAACCACCTTCATCTACGCTACCTACTAAAAATCGAGCAATTTCTTTTTCCTCCTCATTAAATCGATACGTGTTTAATTGCTGTAATAAATATTGATTGAAAGAAGTCCCAGAGGCATAGGGTATTTGTTTATCCTCGTCATCTGGGCTATAATTATTGGCAGATAACTTATAATTTGGGGTTTCGTCATCACTTAAATATTCGTCAATATTTATATCAGCTTCAATAAGCTCATTACCATCATCTATTTCACTGTCATATTCTTCATTACTAAAATCATCATCATATTCATCTTTTTCATCTTTCCCTCCTTCAAGGGCTGGATTTTCTTCAATTTCTTGTGATATTCGTTGTTCAAATGCCTGTGTTGGTAGTTGAATAAGTTTCATCAACTGAATCTGTTGAGGAGATAACTTTTGAGAAAGTTTAAAATTTAATTGTTGTTTTAGCATGCCTATTTCTATCTTATAAAAATAAAAAAAACAATCTACATATTAAGGATGAAGATTGTTTTTAATATACAAGAGATATAACGATAGTTTTATTAAAAACTTGCGTTGCCTGGTGTACGAGGATAAGGAATTACATCTCTAATATTACCCATACCAGTTACAAACTGAACCAATCTTTCGAAACCTAGTCCAAAACCACTATGAACCGCTGTTCCAAATTTACGTAAGTCTAAATACCAATACAATTCTTGTTCGTCGATATCTAGGTCAGCCATTTTTTTCCTTAACACATCATAACGCTCTTCTCTTTGAGATCCGCCAACAATTTCTCCAATACCTGGGAATAGAACATCCATAGCTCTTACCGTCTTTCCGTCATCATTTAGACGCATGTAAAAGGCCTTGATATTTGCGGGATAGTCAAAAAGAATTACCGGACATTTAAAGTGTTTTTCAACTAAATAACGTTCGTGTTCACTTTGTAAATCTGCACCCCATTCTTCAATAATATATTTAAATTTTTTCTTTTTGTTAGGCTTGCTATTTTTTAAAATATCTATAGCTTCCGTATAACTGACTCGTTTAAAATTATTTTCTCCAATAAAAGCTAACTTATCTCTTAGAGACATTTCACTTCTTTCTGCTTGAGGCTTGCTTTTTTCTTCTTGAAGTAAACGTTGTTCTAAAAATTCTAAATCGTCTTTACAATTTTCCAGCGCATAGTTTACTACATATTTAATAAAGTCTTCTGCTAGATCCATATTCTGATCTAAATCGTTAAAAGCAACTTCTGGTTCAATCATCCAAAATTCAGCTAAATGACGAGAAGTATTAGAGTTTTCAGCTCTAAAAGTAGGTCCAAAAGTATATACTTTACCTAAAGCCATCGCATACGTTTCTGCTTCCAATTGACCACTCACCGTCAAGTTTGTTTCTTTCTCAAAGAAATCTTGTTTGTAATCTATATTTCCGACTTCATCTAAAGGTGTATTTTTAGGGTCTAGAGCTGAAACACGAAACATTTCCCCAGCACCTTCAGCATCACTTCCGGTTACAATAGGAGTGTTCATATAATTAAAACCGTTTTTCTGAAAATATTCATGAACCGCAAAAGCCAGTTTAGATCGAGTTCTCATTACTGCACTAAATGTATTGGTACGAATTCGTAAATGAGCTTCTTCTCTTAATTTTTCAAGAGAATGTCTTTTTGGGGAAATAATAGTTAGTTTTACTTCTTCTGGATCAGCTTCACCTAAAATTTCAACCTTTGAGACTTGAATTTCAACTTTTTGTCCTTGCCCTTGACTTTCCACTATCGTGCCAAAAACCTGAACAGCTGCTCCTACAGTAATTTTCTTTAATAAAGATTCTTCAAAATTTTCAAAATTAACAACACATTGCAAATTTTTTATGGTAGAACCATCATTTAGAGCAATAAAACGATTGCTTCTAAAAGCTCTTACCCATCCGTTGATACTTATTTCTGTTGGAGAGGGTTTTGTTTCTAATAAATGTATAATTCTTTTTTGTTGCATGATTTTTATTTTGATTAACAAAGATACTTTTACTTATAAAAAAATAAAAATGAGTTATGAATTTTCGTTTTCTTCTTCTAACTCAGTATCAGATAATATTTGAATACTTGGTTTTTTAAGCGTTTTTTTATTGGCTATACCTCTTTCGAATGATAATAATAAGGAAGGAAGCAATAATAGGTTGGACAACATAGCAAATAATAAGGTGATGGAAACTAAAATTCCCAATGCTACGGTTCCTCCAAAACTTGAAATGGCAAATACTGAAAAACCAAAAAACAAAACAATTGAAGTATATAGCATACTTACACCGGTTTCTCTTAATGCTGCATAAACAGATTTTCTAATTTTCCAATGATTTGCAATCAGTTCTTGTCGGTATTTTGCTAAAAAATGGATGGTATCATCTACTGAAATACCAAAGGCAATACTAAAAACTAATATGGTTGAAGGTTTTATGGGCACTCCTATATATCCCATAAGTCCTGCAGTGATAATTAAGGGTAATAAATTAGGAATTAGCGATACTAAAATCATTTTAAAACTCCTGAACATCCAAGCCATAAAAAGGGCAATTAATAAGATTGCTAGTGATAAAGATAGAATCAAATTATTGACTAAGTATTTTGTTCCTTTCTGAAATACCAATGCTTTTCCAGTTACGATTACATTGTAACGTTCTTCAGGAAATATTTTTTTAATTTCAGACTTTAAATCTTCTTCAATACGGTCAAACCTTTTCGTTTCTGTATCTTTCATAAAGGTAGTGATGCGAGCATATTGACCAGTGCTATCTACATAGTTATCTAAAAAGGCAGGGTTCTTGGTACTGCTGTTTGCATAAGAAAGTAAAAAAGTTCGTTCTTGACTATTGGGTAATTGATAATACTCCGGATTGTTGTTGTAGTATGCCTGTTTGGAGAATTTCACTAACTCTACTACCGATAAAGGTTTGGATAACTCTGGAACTCCTTGAATATAGTTTTGAAGTTTATCCATACGTTTTAATGTAGCAAGGCTCATTACTCCTTTCTTTCTTTTGGTATCT
>CAJXVL010000088.1 GCA_913061205.1 uncultured Flavobacteriaceae bacterium
GTGCTTCTCCTAAACGAACGTTACGTTGAATGATTGTTTTAAAAACCATTTTATCAAAGTGTTTTTTTACTTCTTCAACTACTTGATTGGAAAGGCGAAGTCTTGAATCGTACATAGTTAATAATAAACCTTCAATATCCAAGGAAGGATTGTGTATTTTTTGAATGCTCTTTATGGTATTTAACAACTTACCCAAACCTTCAAGTGCAAAATACTCACACTGTATTGGAATAATAACAGAATCTGAAGCCGTTAATGCATTTAGTGTTAATAGACCTAATGAAGGTGCACAATCTATGAGTATATAATCATACGATTCTTTTAAAGAATTAATTGCTTTTTTAAGCATGTACTCTCTTTCCTCTTTATCTACTAATTCAATTTCTATTGCAACTAAATCAATATGTGCAGGTATAATATCAACATTGGGTGATTTGGTAGCCACAATTGCTTCTCGTGCAGTAATGGAATGTTCCAATAATCGATAAGTGCCATTTTCAACACTTTCAACATCAATTCCAAGTCCAGAAGAAGCGTTTGCCTGAGGATCTGCATCAATCAATAATACTTTTTTTTCAAGAACTCCTAAAGAAGCTGCAAGATTGATAGTAGTAGTCGTTTTCCCAACACCTCCCTTTTGGTTTGCAATAGCTATTATTTTTCCCATAAATTTTGAGCAAATTTTAGGCTTAAAAATACAACTAATTACCCGGTTTTAAAGGGAATTTTGTTAACAGGTAATGAACAATATTATAAAGTATTGAATTAGAACTATTCAAAAATATATATTAATCAATTAAATTTAGCTAAGAGTACATGAGAGTAATATTATCACTGTATTTAAATATTTTTTTACAATACCAAAATAGAATTTAATCGTTCTTTTTTGCACGTATCATCATTTCTAACATATCCCACATTTCTTTCGGAACTTCTTCTAGCAAATTCATCTGTCCAGCTCCTTTTAGCCATTCTCCTCCATCAATAGTAATAACTTCACCATTTACATATGAAGAAAAATCAGAGACCAAATAAGCCGCTAAATTTGCTAATTCTTGGTGTTCTCCAACTCTTTTTAGTGGGACTTTTTTTGCTAAATCGAATTTTTCTTTTAAATCACCAGGTAATAATCGATCCCAAGCTCCTTTAGTAGGAAAAGGACCAGGAGCAATTGCATTAAAACGCATTCCATATTTTGCCCACTCTACTGCTAATGAACGGGTCATTGCAAGTACTCCTGCTTTTGCAGTAGCACTAGGCACTACATAAGCTGAGCCTGTCCAGGCATAAGTTGTTACTATATTTAAAACTACTTTTTCAGTTTCTTTATTTTTTATCCAATATTTTCCAAAAGCTAAAGTGCAGTTTTTAGTTCCTTTTAAAACAATATCAATAATCGTATCAAAAGCATTAGCAGATAAACGTTCCGTTGGAGATATAAAATTACCCGCAGCATTATTAAGCAACACATCTACTTTGCCAAAAGCTTCAACAGAAGCATTCACCATAGCTTCAACTTCGTCATAATTTCGAACATCACATTGAACGGCAAGTACTTTTCCCCCTGTTTGTGATTCTAATTCTGTTTTTACAGCTTGAAGCTTTTCTATATTTCTGGAAGTAATTACCACATTTGCTCCCAATTCTAAGAAGTAGGCAGTCATCGCCTTTCCAAGACCACTTCCGCCCCCGGTTACAACTATTGTCTTTCCTTTTAAAGCGTCATCACGCAACATTTTTTTAGTATAATCCATAATTAGGGTTTGTTTTTTAGTATTATAATATATTCTATCAGTTATGCTACAGAGTCAATCAAAATTTCCAGTAAATCGATAGCAGCTTCACTAATTTTTGTCCCAGGACCATAAACAGCAACTGCACCAGCATCAAATAAAAATTGATAATCTTGTGAGGGAATAACACCACCCACGATAACCATAATATCTTCTCGAGCGTATTTTTTTAGTTCTTCAATTACTTTTGGGACTAATGTTTTATGGCCTGCAGCAAGCGAAGAAACACCAATAATGTGTACATCGTTTTCAATAGCTTGTTGAGTAGCTTCTTCTGGGGTTTGAAATAATGGACCAATATCCACATCAAAACCCACATCTGCATAACCAGTAGCTATAACCTTTGCCCCTCTGTCATGACCATCTTGACCCATTTTTGCAATCATTATGCGAGGACGTCGTCCTTCTAATTCTGCAAACTTATTGGCAAGTTCTCTTGCTTTTTCAAATGATGGATCATTTTTTATCTCTTTACTATACACGCCACTAAATGATTTAATTTGTGCTTTATGTCTTCCATACACTTTTTCTAAAGCATCACTAATTTCTCCTAAGGTAGCTCTTTCACGAGCAGCATTAATTGCTAAATCTAATAAATTTTTTTCACCTGATTGGGCAGATTTCGTTAATTTTAACAATGCACTTTTCACCTTAACAGAATCTCGTGTCAATTTAATACTGTTTAATCGTTCAATTTGAGATAGGCGAACTTTCTGATTGTCTACATCTAAAATCTGAAGAGGGTCTTCTTTTTCTAAACGATATTTATTTACTCCAACAATAATATCTTGATTGGAATCTATTCGTGCCTGTTTCCTCGCAGCAGCTTCTTCAATTCGTAATTTTGGAATACCAGCTTCAATTGCTTTTGTCATGCCTCCTAACTTCTCTACTTCTTGAATCAATTCCCAAGCTTTATCAGCTATTTCTTTTGTCTTTTTTTCAATAAATTCACTTCCCGCCCAAGGATCTACAGTTTTGGTGATTTGGGTTTCTTTTTGAAGGTATATTTGTGTGTTTCTAGCAATTCTAGCTGAAAAATCGGTTGGTAAAGCAATAGCTTCATCAAGCGCATTGGTATGTAAAGATTGGGTGCCCCCAAATGCAGCAGCAGCAGCTTCAATACAAGTTCTAGCCACATTATTAAAAGGATCTTGTTCTGTTAAACTCCAACCACTTGTTTGACAATGCGTTCTTAAAGCTAAAGATTTTTGATTTTTTGGATTGAATTTATTGACCAATTTTGCCCAAAGTAATCGAGCTGCTCTCAATTTGGCAATTTCGGTAAAATGATCCATTCCAATTGCCCAGAAAAATGAAAGCCTAGGAGCAAAACTATCAATGTCCATCCCTGCAGCGATTCCTGTTCTAATATATTCTAAACCATCAGCTAACGTATAAGCCAACTCAATTTCGCAAGTTGCACCTGCTTCTTGCATGTGGTATCCAGAAATAGAAATAGAATTAAATTTCGGCAT
This sequence comes from uncultured Flavobacteriaceae bacterium, assembly GCA_913061205.1. Taxonomy (GTDB): domain Bacteria; phylum Bacteroidota; class Bacteroidia; order Flavobacteriales; family Flavobacteriaceae; genus Marifrigoribacter. Next base: position 3,272 of record CAJXVL010000088.1, read on the forward strand.
GTTTTTAGAGGAATACTCAAAAATATCACTGATAATTCTCATGGAAGGAGTCGGTGGATAGATATAGGTATTTCTAACCATAAATTCCTTTAAAATATCATTTTGTATGGTTCCTGAAAGAGCTTCAGTAGAAATACCTTGTTCTTCAGCAGCAACTATGAAAAATGCCATAATTGGTAAAACTGCACCATTCATAGTCATGGAAACACTCATCTTATCCAATGGAATCTGATCGAATAATATTTTCATATCTTCAACACTATCAATAGCAACTCCTGCTTTTCCTACATCTCCTTCCACTCGTTTATGGTCACTATCATATCCTCTATGCGTTGCTAGATCAAAAGCTACAGAAAGCCCCTTTTGTCCAGCTTCTAGGTTTCTTCTATAAAAAGCATTACTATCTTCTGCTGTAGAAAAACCAGCGTATTGTCGAATCGTCCAAGGTCTTCGAACATACATCGTTGAGTAAGGTCCCCTTAGATAAGGAGGAAATCCAGCAACAAAATTTTGATGTTTAAATTTTTTATATTTATTTTTTTGAACTGTTTCTGAATCTAAAAAATTAAGATGTTGTAAATTTTTTCTGTCCATGTTTATTTATTAAAATCTACTTCGTATAAATATTGATAATAGGTATCGAAAGCTATCAACATACCAAAATGATTATCATCATAGCAATCAAAAACATTTAGCCTGTAATTTTCTGCAAAAATGGAGGGACTCATCGAATTACTTTCTATTAAAGAAGTCATAGTTTTCTTTACTTCTTTATTTTTAATATTTTGAACCAAACAAGTTATAAATTCTGAATGGTAGTTAATATTGCTTTTTGCATTTGTAGTATCCCATAAGTCAGCGTTTTCTTTAAGTAATTTTAATAGTTTAATCGTGTGTGGGCTTGCTACTTCTTTATAATCGAAGTTTCCTTGTGCTCCTCTATAAATATAATAACCTAGACTCTCTTTATAATTTAAATAATCATAACCAATGTGTAAATCCTTTACATAGGTGGCTATGTCTTGTCTAAAGCTATAATAGGCTTCATGAGCTAAATCATAATCTATACCTTTACAATTAATTGTTTCTGGGCTATCTGCAAATTGATATTCAATCGGCTTTTTACAACTTAAAATAGTTATTGCAATTGCTAAAAGGATGCTATATTTTTTCATATAAAGTTATTCAGTCTGTATTCTTTCTTGTTCATTTTTTTCAGAAAGGCGCCTTTCTAATACTGGTTCAATAAGTGTTTTCCTTACATTTTTTTTTATAAAGGGAAAGAGTTCTAAGTTGTCTTTCATTTTATCATTTGGGTTTTGATGTACATTAGTACCTAATAATTCTATTTCTCCACTATCAAACAAAAGCTGTTCTTTTAGTGCACTATCTTTAATCTTTTTTTGGATAGTGCCTTTTTTTAATTGAGAAAGAAATCCACCATTAGCTTCTATGTTTTTAAATAAAATTAAGGCTTTTTCAGAAAGTTGATCTGTTATAGTTTCTATGTAATAGGAGCCTTTAGCAGGGTTATTTGATGCTTCAAAATAACTTTCTTTTTTGAGTATTAAAAGTTGGTTCCTAGCTATTCTTTCACCAAATTCATTGCTTTTATGAAAAATTGAATCGTAAGCGTTATTGCAGACCGTGTTAGCTCCTCCAATTATTGCACTCATGTTTTCGGTAGTAGTACGAAGCATATTAATATTGTAATCGTATATCGTTTTATTCCGATTAGAAGGAAACGTTATTATATGGCATTCTTTTGATAAATTATATTCGCTTGCAAGTAATGCATATAATTTTCTAAGCGCTCTAATTTTAGCAATTTCAAAAAAATAATTAGATCCCAAACTAAGTTTAAATGTTATTGAAAATTTATTGTTTTTTGAAAATTGTCTATTTTGAAAATGATTTAAGTATTCGTTAACTTGAGATAAACAATACGCTAATTGTTGAATCATAGTAGCGCCACTGTTTTGAAATAGAGTGCCATCGACACTTATTATGTTTTCTTGAGGATTTTGTGCTATGATTTTTCCTAAAATTGAATGATCTTCTTTAAAGTTAGAAAACCAGTTTCCTGACTTAGCAAGATTTCCAATAATATCTATATTATAAAAAATACTTGTTTTTTTACTGGAAAAAAAGTGTTTTAAATTTAAGATAAATGATTCAGATATAAATTTTAACTCAAAATATATAAGGGTATTTTTAAATGAGATTTTATGAAAGACTTGCTCAATATTAAACTCATTATTAGCTATTAATAAAACTGCTTCAGCTCCTCTTTTAATTGAGTCTAAAATAAGATAATTGGCGATTTTTTCATCATCAATAAATATAGATTGAGCAATATTCCAGTTCTTTGGGAATCCCGGTATTTCCTTGAAATCGACCTTAAATTCGTCTTGATGATAAAATGGTTTTACATCAATTCCTTCCAGGTTTTTCCAGATAAGAGTTTCGTTATAATCAGCTCCTTTTAAATCTACTTGAATTTTTTGTTTCCATTCTTTAGCGGAAACTTTATCAAATTCATCAAATAAATGATCACTCATTATTTTTATTTTTGCTTTAATAATTGTTAATGTTGGTTTAGTTTAAAATTTAAGTTCTTTTTAGTCTACATATAGTCTACATATAGTCTACATATAGTCTATAAAACAAGATGTAATATTTATGAAAATTTTTGAATTTTATCAAAGTTTATCTTTTTTGGTTATCTAATCGCAAGATAACATTAACTAGTGTAATATTTTGCTACTAAGACTATTTTATAGTATTCATTTTAGGGAAATTTAAAGTAAAATTTACGATATTTAACCAAAAAATTATGAAGTTTTAATTTAAAAATAGCATCAACAAACAAATTTCAATTACCTTTGGCATCTAATTTTAACAAATAATCAATAAAATGAAAAAATTAATTTTTTTAGTATTAGCAGTTTTAATCGTTGCTTGTAGTGATGATGATAGTAGTTGTGATGTTGCAAATGCTTCACTTGTAGGGGAGTGGAATCAAACCAATCTTGGTGCGGATGATCTTCCTTTCAGCGTAGTATTTAACAGTGATTTTACGGGTTCTACTCAGGAAGGTGAAGAAACTCCTGAACCTTTTACTTACGTAACAACTGATACAGTTCTTACTATTTTGATAGCTGGTGAACCTGGAACTGAGGATCTCACAGCAGATTATCCTTACGAGTTTGAAACTTGTGACCAAGTTAGTATATTTGAACCAGGTGATGATCCTGGAACGGAAGATATTGAACGAATTTTAGCTAGGCAATAACAGTTAAATGTTATAAAGTATTAAAAGGCTATCGTTTTGGTAGCCTTTTTTAATACACTATTTTTTCATCACAAGAATCGTACAATTAAAATTAAATTTTATTTGTGACTCTGAATTAAATTTTAAACCTAATACAATCAAAGCCATTTACTTAATCGCAGTTGGGTTTTTATACAATAATTCAAATTATATTTTAACATATTATCAGAAGCATTAAAACAATTAAAATAATTATTTATTTTTTTTGTTTTTTATACTGTCTTCATGCTCTATAATATAAATGTCTTCATCGTCTTTTTTAAGATAGTATTTTTCTCTTGCAAATTTTTCAATTTCATTGCTATCTTTCATTTTTTCAATAAAAACTTTATCATTTTTAATTTCTTCTTGATATACTTTTTTGTTGTTTTCAAGTTTCTTAATGTCATCATTTAATTCTTGATGTATAAAAAAAGAATTGGTGTCAAAAAAAAACATCCACACAAAAAAAAGAATAAGAATTAGTAAATATTTATTACCTAAAATTCGGATCCATTTTTTCTTTTTTATTTCGGTATGTTTTTTCAATTTTCGATTAATCTTTGATTGATGATTTTTCTTAATAAATTTACTGCAACTGTATTGTACCTATTGTTAGGAATAATGATATCTGCAAACTCCTTAGTAGGTTCTATAAACTGTTGATGCATCGGTTTTAGTGTATTTTGATACCTATTTATTACTTCGTCTAAATCTCTACCGCGTTCAGACATATCTCTTCGTAATCGTCTTATCAATCGCTCGTCACTATCTGCATGGACATATAATTTTACATCAAAAAGTTTTCGGATATCGGTGTGAGTGAGGATTAAAATACCTTCAACGATAATTACTTTTTTAGGATACATGGTAATGGTTTCCTTAGTGCGATTATGTTCAACAAAAGAGTATATGGGCTGATCGATAGCATTCCCCTTTTTTAATTCCTTTAAGTGAGCTACTAATAAATCAAAATCAATTGCTTTTGGATGATCAAAATTAATTTTAGTACGTTCGTCAAACAGTAAATGACTAGTGTCTTTATAATAAGAATCTTGTGAAATTACACAAACCTCACCTTCTGGAAGTTCTTGTATAATTTGATTTACAACAGTGGTTTTACCACTTCCGGTACCTCCAGCAATTCCAATTACAAGCATAAGATGGGTTTTCACAAAGATAACTGAATTAGGCTTTTTTACCTAAAATAATATTGTAATTTAAACTTCTGTTCTTTTGTTAGAGTTCTTATTGAATAACAATATGTTTAGGACGCCGATTAGTTCTTTTAATTGACGGTCAATAGGAGTTTAGTTCTCAGAATGATACCGTATTATCTCGACAACATGATGTTTTTAATTTTTATAGTATAAGCTTAATAATTTTTTTTTAACGCTTTAAATTAACGCTTTAAATTAGTGCAAACCTAGTGCAGAATAGCTGCAAGTTGATTTTTACTCCCTCATTTTAACCAATAATACCTAATTGATAATTTTATATATTAAGGTTTTTTATTTAAAATTTATACTAGATTAATATCTTGTATATTTGCCAAAAATAAAAAATGACTACATCCTTGGTCATCTATAAATTCATCTATGTCATTTAAATCATTAGGCCTATCTAAAGCCTTATTAGACGCCGTTAGCAAACAAGGCTATACTTCGCCCTCACCAATTCAACAGAAAGCAATTCCATTAATTTTAGAAAGAAAAGATATTTTAGCATCTGCTCAGACTGGAACTGGAAAAACAGCAGGTTTTACTCTGCCTATGCTTCAAATATTATCTCAAGGTCAACCATTGAGAAAAAGGCCTATACGCGCATTAGTATTAACTCCAACTAGGGAGTTAGCTGCTCAAGTACATAGCAATGTAAAATCGTATAGTGAGTTTTTAGACATTCGTTCTACTGTTATTTTTGGAGGTGTAAATCAAAGGCCACAAGTAGCTACGCTTCGCAATGGAGTGGATATTTTAGTAGCAACACCAGGTCGTTTGTTAGATTTACAGAATCAACGGTTGTTATCTCTTTCAAATATTGAAATTTTAGTATTGGATGAAGCTGACCGTATGCTTGATATGGGGTTTCTTAGAGATATTAGAAAAATTATTGATTTAATGCCTAGAAAAAGACAAAATTTATTGTTTTCAGCTACTTTTTCTAAAGAAATTAAAAAATTAGCAAGTGATTTTTTAAATCATCCCGTAATGGTTGAAGCAACACCTGAAAATACAACTGTAGATGCTATTGAGCAAAAAGTGTATCGGGTAGCGAAGGATAAAAAAACGGGATTAATTATAAAATTGATTTCTGAAGGCAATTGGAAACAAGTGTTAGTATTCACTAGAACAAAGCATGGTGCTAATCGTCTTTGTGAAAAAATGGTAAAAGCTGGGATTTCTGCATCAGCAATTCATGGTAACAAATCACAAGGTGCGCGAACCAAAGCATTGGCCGGTTTTAAAAGTAATTCTATTCGAGTTTTAGTGGCTACCGATATTGCTGCCAGAGGAT
>CAJXVL010000089.1 GCA_913061205.1 uncultured Flavobacteriaceae bacterium
AAGCTAATAATTGATGGTATTGCTTAAAGGTTTCTTTCGCTTTATTAGCATAAAGGTATAAAGTGTTAATTTTTTTTATATAAATGCCAGTAATGGTCAGTCCTACAAAAAACCAAAGAACAATTAATGAATTAGGAACAAAACTTAAATAACTCAAAAAAAACAACACTAAAGATATTCCACCATATACATTTGGCAAAAAGCTCATAGATCTTGGTGTGAAAAATTGATGGTTTTTTAACCATTTAACAATCGTTTCGATACTCTCATCAACTTTAATTAAACTTCCAGTAGCTGAAAATTGTTGACGCCATTTAGCTAAATTTGAAAGTTCTTTTATCGCATTTTGCTTTTCAATAATAGAATTAATATCGTTCTGACAAAGAATAGCAGCTAGTTTTTGTTTTCCAGTTTTAATAGTAGTCCTATTTAAATATTGAAAAAAGGAACCTTTTCCAAACAAATCAATATCATAACTGTAAAAATGAGTTGGATCTTTAAATTGATCACCATCTCTTAAATCGGATAAGTCACCATTTAAAACATTAATTTCAATTTGATTGATTTTAATTAACTCTTGTGTTTTTTGTTTTAATAATTTTAAATCTGAATAAATAGTTACCAAATAAAAGAACAATGCAATTCCAATAATTAAAACAGGAATAATCACCTTCATGTTTCCAAAGAAAAACCAACCACAAAAAATGATAGATAGAAAAACAAATAATCGTGTCATACTAAGTTTGAAAAGTTTTTTATTTATTTGAACTAATTCATTTTCAAACAAGTGCTTTTCCTTTTTATAAAACGATAATGGTTTATTTAAAATCATAAAACAAACCTACTAAGTTTTTAAAACTATTCGGTTTATTTTTAAAGAAATAATTCTCAATTTTAATTTTGAATAACTGAATTAATAATGAAATATATTATTTAAAGTTTTGAATTTTTAAAGGAGTGTAGTTAGTGAATTAAAAATCGTTTAAAAAAAAGCTAATTCGTCTTAAAAAAATATACTGTACTGTTTAAAGTAATAATTAATTTTAGTTATCAACTATATTTTAGTTTTTAAACTTTATATCCACTTTTGGCTGAAGCATTCTTTTTATCTCGTTTAACTTCATTAAAGCTTCAACAGGAGTTAATGTATCAATATCAATTTCAAGTATTTCTCCTTTAATTTGTTCCAATAAAGGATCGTCTAATTTAAAAAAACTCAATTGCATTTCATCTTTTGCAATCGATTTCATCTCTTCCGTAAGCTCTTGAGAAGAATGCGACTTCTCTAATCGTTTTATAATCTTATTTGCACGGTCTAAAACTGCTTGAGGCATACCTGCCATTTTAGCTACATGAATTCCAAAACTATGATGTGATCCACCAGGAACTAACTTTCTAAGAAAAAGAACAGTATCCTTAAGTTCTTTTACAGAAACATTATAATTTTTTATCCTATCAAATGTTTCCGTCATTTCATTTAATTCATGATAATGAGTTGCAAACAATGTTTTAGCTCTTGAAGGATGTTCATGTAAGTATTCACTAATTGCCCAAGCAATAGAAATTCCATCATAGGTACTGGTTCCTCTTCCTATTTCATCTAACAAGACCAAGCTTCTTTCTGAAATATTATTTAAAATACTTGCAGCTTCATTCATTTCCACCATAAAAGTAGATTCTCCCATCGATATATTATCGCTGGCTCCAACCCTCGTAAATATTTTATCGACAATACCCAATCTTGCCTCCTTAGCTGGAACAAAACTTCCAATTTGAGCTAATAAAGTAATTAATGCTGTTTGCCTAAGTATTGCAGACTTACCACTCATATTAGGACCAGTAATCATAATAATTTGCTGCATTTCTCTATCTAAATATACATCATTTGCAATAAATGGACTGTCTGGAGGTAATTGCTTTTCTATAACTGGATGTCTTCCTTCTTTTATATCTATTTCGAAAGTATCGTCTAATAAAGGCCTTGTATAATTAGATTCTTTAGCTAATGAAGCAAATGAGCACAAGCAATCTAACTCTCCAATTAAGCGTCCATTTTGCTGTACTAAACTTATAAATTGAAGCATCCATACCATTAATTTATTAAATATATCTAATTCTAAAGCTGCTATTTTTTCTTCAGCACCTAATATTTTCGCTTCGTATTCTTTTAACTCTTCGGTGATATATCGTTCTGCATTTACTAAAGTTTGCTTGCGAATCCACTCCTCAGGCACTTTATCTTTATGTGTATTTCTGACTTCTATATAATACCCATAAACATTATTGGAAGCAATTTTTAAAGATGAAATTCCTGTTCTTTCGGTCTCACGTTTCAACATTCCATCTAGATAATCCTTCCCTCCCTTTGCAATACTTCTTAGTTCATCTAACTCTTCTGAAACCCCTGCAGCAATTGCATTTCCTTTTTGAATTAAAACTGGAGCTTCTTCCTTTAATGTTGTTGAAATTTTTTCACGAAGCAACTTACAATCGCATAATTGTTCTCCTATGATTTTTAACGATTCATTTTTTGCTTCTTGTGATTTTTCTTTAATTGGAAGAATGGCTTCTAATGAATGTTTAAGCTGTACTACTTCTCTTGGACTTACTTTTCCGGTAGCAACTTTTGATATGAGTCGCTCAATATCTCCAATTCGTTTAATGTTAAGTTGCACCTCTTCTAGCACTATTGAATCTTTTAACAGATAACTCACTACTTCGTGACGACTAATGATTTTATCTTTATTTTTTAATGGAAGTGCGACCCATCTTTTTAATAACCTACCTCCCATTGGAGAAATAGTTTTATCAATAACATCCAAAAGTGTTACTGCGTTTGGTGAGGATGAATGGTAAAGTTCTAAATTACCAATCGTAAAACGATCCATCCAAACATATTCATTTTCTGCAATTCGAGAAATTTTAGCGATATGCCGTAATTGGTCGTGACGTGTTTCAGATAAATAATGAAGTGCAGCTCCTGCCGCAATAATACCTGAAGTCATATCTTCAATACCAAAACCTTTTAAGGTGCTCGTATTAAAATGGTTATTTAAAGTACTTTTTGCATAATCTGCCTGAAAAACCCAATCTTCTAAATGAAATACATGAAAATTGTCACCAAAAGTTTCGGAAAATAATTTTCTTTTTTGTTTTGAAAACAATATTTCAGAAGGATTGAAATTTTGAAGTAATTTATCAATATAATCAGAAGAACCTTGAGAGGTTAAAAATTCTCCCGTGGAAACATCTAAAAATGAGACCCCAATTTCTTCTTTCTTTTTTGATGCTGTATTAAAATGTATGGCTGCTAAAAAATTATTAGATTTGGATTGAAGAATATCATCGTTAAATGCTACTCCAGGTGTAACTAATTCGGTAACACCTCTTTTCACAATCTTCTTCGTCTGTTTTGGATCTTCCAGTTGATCACAAATTGCAACTCGACAACCAGCCATTACTAATTTTGGCAAATAGGTATTTAAGGAATGATGAGGAAACCCTGCTAATTCTATCTTTTCTCCATTTCCACCATTATTCCTTGCAGTTAAGGTAATATTTAATATTCCTGCTGCTCGTATAGCATCTTCTCCAAAAGTTTCGTAAAAATCTCCAACCCTAAATAGTAATAAAGCATCTGGATACTTAGCTTTTATGCCGTTGTATTGCTTCATTAATGGAGTTTCTGCTTTTGCCATAACTGTTTTTTACTGAATAAGCTAAAGTAAAGAAAACTACATTTTATTTAAAATGCTTTTCTAAAGAATTCTTTTCTTTTATCAACAAAAAGAATTTAAATCAATCTAATGATTAATGAAGTTTTATTTCAATCGAGAATTGTAATTAAAAAATTACTTTTGCTTTATGAAAAACAGAAAGTTAAAAAATAGTGAGTTAGTTAGAATCAATAGTGATGAGTTTAAAACTTCTAAGAAAACTCCGCTAATAATAATACTAGATAATATTAGAAGTCTAAACAATATTGGTTCTGTTTTTCGTACTGCAGATGCTTTCCTAATTGAAAAAATTTACCTCTGTGGTATTACTGCGAAACCTCCACATAAAGACATCCACAAAACAGCTTTAGGCGCAACTGATAGTGTGGAGTGGGAATATGTTGAAAACACCATAGATTTAATAAATCGATTAAAATCTGAAGGAGTCAAAGTTGCAAGTATTGAACAAGCCGAAGATTCCATTTCACTTGAAAATTATCAAACGCATCCCAATAGTATCTATGCCATCGTTTTTGGAAATGAAGTAAAAGGAGTTGCTCAAGAGGTGGTATCAATGAGTGATGCAGTGATAGAAATTCCTCAATACGGCACTAAACATTCCTTAAATATTTCAGTTAGTTGTGGGGTCGTTGTTTGGGATTTATTTCTGAAATTACAATTCCATGATACTCAGTGATCAAAATCGATTTCATCCATATTAGTTTATAATTTGATTTAATACTTGAATATAATCAAATCTGTTATTAACAAAATCCATTTCAGAAATATCAATAATCTTAATGGTATCAATATGCTGGTTTTTTATAAATTCCATATATCCTTCATTAATTTTTTGAAGATAGGAAGCTTCTATTTCTTGTTCAAAATCTCGCCCTCTATTTTTAATATTTTGTAAAAGCCGTTCTGTATTTTGATATAAATACACATAAGCATCTGGCTTAGGCAATTCTTTATGTGTTATTTGATATAACTTTTTATATAATATAAATTCTTGTTCTTGTAGTGTGATTTTTGCAAAAATCAATGATTTATAAGCATCATAATCACCAATAACATTTTCTTTAAATAAATCGTATTGTGTTAAATCGTCTAAAAGTTGTTGGTACCTATCTGCTAAAAAAGACATTTCTAATGGAAAAGCAAAGCGATCTGGATCTTTATAAAATTCAGGCAAAAAAGGGTTTTCTTTAAAACGTTCCAATACTAATTTAGTATTAAAATCAGAGGCCAATTGAGTTGCCAAACTTGTCTTTCCTGCTCCTATATTTCCTTCGATAGCTACATATCTAAATTTAGACATATCGAAATCTAATATCGGGTTTCGCAACCATTTAGAATATTTAATCAGCTCACTATTATCTGGAGTTACCTCTAAAATTTTAGAAATACTTTTATTCAATATTGGGTGAATAAAATCAGGTGAAATTAATTCTAAAGGTGCTAATACAAATTTTCTGTTTTGAATTTCTGGATGGGGAATAATTAAACTTTTTGTGTTTATAATAGCATCACCATAAAACAACATATCAATATCTATTGATCTAGATGAATATCCGGGTTTTTCCTCTCTAACTCTGCCCAATTTATTTTCTATTGAAAGAATAGTGTCTAGAACATGGATTGCTGATTGATTACTCTCCACTTGAATAACACAATTTAAAAAGTTCTTACCTTCAAAACCCATTGCAGGAGTTTCAAAAATGGGAGCAATTTTTTTAATAGCACCTATTTCTTCAAAAATTGCATTTACTGCCAATTGGAGGTTTTCAAATTTATTACCTAAATTGCTTCCTAGAGAAAGATATATTTTGTGATTTGTTTTAATGGAATTTTTTTTAACTTGATTAACGAAATTAAGTAAAAGCTTTAGAAGTATCTTTAAAAAACTTAAAATCTTGTATCGAATCTTATTAAAAGATCACTTTTCCAATCAATGAATAGTTCCCTTTCTAGCTATGGTGATTTTAACTCTCCCTATTTTTTTATTAGTTAACTTTAATGGTAACTACAAAACCTTCATTGCTTCTTATATTAAAAATAGTATTGTCTTCAAAAATCAAGTATTGCCCTTTGATTCCTTTTAAAACCCCCTCAAAATTTGGTGTTTTTACTAAATTTAAACTTTTTGGCTTCTGAGGATATTGTAATACTGGGAAATCCATATGGGTTTCTTTGTTGTTTTCAATAAAATAAGGTTTTGCTTCCTCAGGAATATATTGCTTTAATTTATCTCTCCATGCTACTAAATCTTCATCAGCTATTTTATTGGTAATCATAGTTCGCCAATTGGTCTTATCAGCTACATAATTTTTTAATGCAATTTCGGTAATTCCTGCTAAATACCTGTTTGGCACTTCAACAATTTCAATTGCCTCATGCGCGCCTTGATCGATCCAACGTGTTGGAACTTGACTTTTACGTGTTACACCCACTTTCACATTACTACTATTTGCCAAATAAACAATATGTGGTTTTAATTGTACGGCTTTTTCATAGTCTAAATCTCGATCTTCAATATTTAAATGTGCTTTACTTAATTCAGGTTTCATGATCCAATCTGCTGCTTGTGGGATCTCATAAAAACAATCATAACAAAAACCCTGACGGTATATTTTTTTTGCTTTTCCACAATTTAAACACTGATAACCCTCAAAATATATATTTAAATTTTTATCCAGTAATTGATTGACATTCAGAAAATCATCCTTAAAAACTAAATAGTATTGTATGGGAGAGCCTAATTCGGTTTGCATTTTTTTAAGGACACCGTGGTAGTTCATAAATCTTTACTAATTGATTAAATAGTCTATATGAAACATCTTAATTCTTGATTTCATTTAAAAACAAGTTTTAATTACAGAGGTTTCATAGAAATAAAATGATTATTTTTATTGCATAAAGATACATTTTAAAAATGCCGATACCAATAGTAAATTCTATAGCCACTTGGTTTTTAAAAAAAAGAATACATCAAATAGATTTATTCTTAAAATACCCTATTGATGTTCAGGAAGAACTTTTAAAAGGGTTAATTAACAAGGCTAAGCATACTGAAATTGGCAATCAATACGACTTTAATAGTATTAAAACCTATACCGATTTTGCTAAAAGAATTCCAATAACTACCTATGAAGATAATCAATCTAATTACGAAAGAGCACGAAAAGGAGAAAGCAATATTTTCTGGCCAACACCTATAAAATGGTTTGCAAAATCTAGTGGAACTACCAATGCAAAAAGTAAATTTTTACCGGTAAGCAATGAATCCTTAGAAGAGTGCCATTATGCTGCAAGCAAAGATTTGTTATGCTTATATTTAAACAACAATCCAGATTCCGAGTTATTTCTTGGAAAAAGTTTACGCTTAGGCGGAAGCAAGGAATTATATAAAGAAAATGGGACTGTATTTGGTGATCTTTCTGCCATATTAATAGACAACATGCCTTTTTGGGCTGAATTTAGTAGCACTCCAAGTAATGAGGTTTCGTTAATGCCTGACTGGGAAACTAAAATGCAAGCCATTGTTGATAAAACTATAAATGAGAATGTGACCAGCCTTTTAGGAGTTCCATCTTGGGTATTGGTTTTATTAAACCAAGTGGTAGAAAGCACTGGGAAAAATAATTTATTTGAAATATGGCCTAATTTAGAAGTCTATTTTCATGGAGGCGTTAGCTTTGACCCTTATCTAGAACAGTACAAGAAATTACTGCCTAAAAATAACTTTTTGTATTATGAAACCTATAATGCATCTGAAGGCTTTTTTGCAATTCAAGATAGAAATAACAGTAAAGAATTATTATTAATGCTGGATTACGGCATTTTTTATGAATTCATCCCGATGGATACTTATGATAGTCCTAAAGAAATTGTTATTCCTTTAAGCGACGTGGAATTAGGAAAAAACTATGCCATAGTAATAACGACAAATGCAGGTTTATGGCGTTATAAAATTGGAGACACTATAAGGTTCACCTCTATTAATCCTTTTCGAATAAAAGTAACTGGACGCACCAAACATCATATTAATGTTTTTGGAGAAGAATTAATCATTGAAAATGCAGAAGTAGCATTGCGAAAAGCAGCTAAACTAACTCATTCTGAAATTGTTGATTATACGGCAGGACCTATTTTTATGGAAGGAAAAGAAAAGGGTGCTCATGAATGGATTATTGAATTTAAAAAACAACCAGACGATAGCGCTACTTTTAATAAATTATTAGATGCTTTTTTACAAGAATCAAATAGTGATTATGAGGCGAAAAGGTATAACAATACAACCCTAAAACCTCCAAAAATACATACTGCAAGAAAAGATCTATTTAAAGATTGGTTAAAACAAAATGATAAATTAGGTGGCCAACATAAAATACCTAGGTTATCTAATTCTCGAGAATTTTTAGAAAAATTACTAAAAAATAATTAGCTATTCAAAACCTTACTATTTCTTTGATTTCTTTCGAATTATCTTTAGTGATACAAAAGAACTTAAGCCTCTATTGAAGGTTATGCTTTAATAAGAAATAAACTTACTATAGGAATCCCATCACTTTTCGTAATTTAACTATTGTTTAAAAGCCTTTAAAGTATTAAACTTTAGAGGCTTTTTTTTATGTATTTAGTGAAATAAATTTAAGAAACTGCTTTTAATTTCTTGATGGTTGATTTATTAAGTTTCTGTTCTACATATTCTCTAGAAACTTCTAAAATTTTATCATTACCATCAGGCATTTCATACATGGCATCTGTTAAAACAGCTTCACATAGCGATCGCAAACCTCTGGCTCCTAATTTATATTCAACTGCTTTTGTTACGATAAAATTTAAAGCCTCTTCTTGGATGGTAAACTTAATATCATCCATCGCAAAAAGTTTTTCATATTGTTTGATAATCGCATTTTTAGGTTGCGTTAATATCGCTCTTAAAGTTGCTTCATCTAAAGGATTCATATAAGTTAATACTGGTAGACGACCAATAATTTCAGGAATCAAACCAAAATCTTTTAAATCTTTTGGTATAATGTATTTTAATAAATTATCACGATCAACCGAATCTTCTTGCTTAGAAGCACTAAAACCGACTGCTTGTAAATTTAAACGCTTAGATATTTTTCGATCTATACCATTAAAAGCACCACCAGCAATAAACAAGATGTTTTCTGTATTTACTTCTATAAATTTTTGATCTGGGTGTTTTCGACCTCCCTTTGGAGGAACATTAACCACAGTCCCTTCTAGCAATTTAAGTAAGGCTTGTTGCACTCCTTCACCACTAACGTCACGAGTAATAGAGGGATTATCTCCTTTACGTGCAATTTTATCTATTTCATCAATAAATACAATTCCATGTTGTGCTTTATCTA
>CAJXVL010000090.1 GCA_913061205.1 uncultured Flavobacteriaceae bacterium
GAGATTCCTCTACGTCTCGTGGGCTCGGAGATGTGTATAAGAGACAGAATATGTAGAATGTGGGGATCAAATTCTTCGAAATTTTTTAAACGGTCTAGTGATTCATCTTCGTGGACCTATGCCAAAAAAAGAAAAAAAATAGTTTTTAATTTTTAAACCTTTTTAAAATAGTTAACTAAAATTTAGGTTTAAAATTTACGAGGGTAGAGCTATTGATAATCTCCTCCTTATTCATTTTCATTTTTCTAAATTTTCCAGTATTAAACATTTCTGCTTGATCCTTATAATGTTTGCTAAATTGATTTCCAGATTGTCCTGTAGGAAGAATGCTTATGCTATTTTCGATGTCATTAAAATCTATAATACGTCTTGTAGAAGGGCCTGCTTTTATATTATAAATTCCGGTTTTATCTCTCTTATACGCTAAATTATTAATTACTTCAGAAGCACCATTTACTGAAAAAGGGCCTACATTAAAAAATCTTCGTAAAAATTCTACAGATCCCAATGGGTGGTTATGTTCTAAAATATGAACCTTATCCCAAGTCCAATAATTTATATCTGGTCCCAGTTGCATCTTTAAATCAGCTACAGTTTCAGTAATTGACTTGGAAAGAATATTACTTTTTGTTTCTATCCTAGCAGGAGTTGTAATATCGTCCCACCAAATTATTTTATCGCTAAACATTTGATCAGCAATAACTCTTTTAATCATATGAGTTTCTTCAAACTGCTGGTACAATTTTTCACCCATTTCATCTTGAAAAGTGTTTTTTAAATAGTTGTAAATAAATTTATTATATATCGTAGGTGCTACCTCGTCAAGATTATTGGATCCATCCCATAATTTTAATTTTTCAAGAGCGGCTTGTTCTTGTTTATTAAAAGAATTGAAATTAATGTTGTTTATAAGCTCTTTTATAATATCAACTGATACTGTTGATTTGACATCATTAATCATTTTTTTAGCAGATTCTTTATTCCAATTATTTTTTCCTTTTAATAAACTTACAATTCTTTTCGCTCTATCTTCAGGTAAATAATAACCAGGATATATCATTCCAGCAATACTATCGGGCTGATTATTTGCTGAATACACATAATTCCAAGGAGGGTTTTCAGCCATTGGATTTTGTGAAAAATCTAAATATTCAATAATATCATCCTTACCCGAAGCACCATCCATCACAAATTTAGTTTTTACATGAGGTAAAAATTTGTGTAATTTTGCGGAAGCCCACCAAGCAATATTTCCTTCAGAATCTCCATACATTACGTTTAAGCCAGGAGCATGAATCATAGATGCCCCATTTTTAAATTCTTCTTTTGAGTTTGCCATTGACATCTTGTAAATGGCCTGTAATAATTTATTCTCGAACTGTGTAAATATCCAAGATAGGGCAATTGGTGAACTTTCATTAATGGTAGCTAAAACATCATTTACTATTGGACCATGTCGACTACTTTTATAATTAAAAACAATTTCCTCTTCATCTTTTACTTTTATAGTTTTTGATGTTAAAGTGTAGGAATCATAACCAGTAGGAGTTACATATTTAGTGGAATCTGTAGGGTGATTCTTTTCCTTATAAAAATTAATATCATCATTTTCAAACATAGTTAACCCATAAGCATGTTCTCTATTATGCCCTAAAAGAGGGAAAGGTATACAGGGTAAAAAATAACCATAAATCTCATGATTAGGAGTTACTATATGCGCTTCAAACCAAATTGAAGGTTGTGAAAAACCAATATGAGGATCGTTTGCAAATAGTACTTTTCCACTTTCTGTTTTATCGCCGCTAATTACCCAACTGTTACTTCCTATAAAGGGTGGGATGGGAGAGGTGTTCATGATGGTATTTATATTTGAAGCCATTTTGTTATAGCTTTCAATATCTTCTTTTGAATTCTTAATGAATAATGTTTCAGAATTGATATCAATATTTAATGCTTTTAAATATTCTTCGCCTAATTTATGCTGCAAGGAGCTCATTAGCGGATCTGTTTTTTGTGCCATGGCAAAGCTAAAAGACATATACCCCAATACATTATAGATGTCTTTCATTACAAAATGCTCTTTTTTAAGACCTATTAATGTGTATTCTATCGGTGTGGGGCCATCATCTATAAATTGATTAATACCTTTTAGATAAGAACTCATCAATAGATAAATTTCACTATTAGGATCTAAATTAGCTACAGATTTTTCAGAATATTCTTCAATACCAAGACTAGCGAAGAATTTATCGTTTTCAATAAGGTTTTTTCCAAATAATTCAGCCAGTCGACCAGGTGCAATTCTTTTCATTAATTCCAATTGCCACAACCGATCTTGAGCTTGAACATATCCGAGTGTTGTTATAGCATCTTTATGGCTGTTGGCATAAATATGAGGGATTCCAAAATCATCAAAATATACTTTGGTTTCTTTTTCAATGCTAGTTAATAAAATTTCACCTGAATAACTGGGTTTTAAATGATGGTAATACCAAAAACCAAAAACGGTTATTAAAATTACTACAATCAAGAAAAATTTTAATAATATTTTGAGATTTTGCATACGTTAAGAAGGATGTTTTATAATTCAAATATAAGTTGAAAATTTAGAAACTTATTATTTTATATTTAGTAATAATTTGAAGGAAAATTAAATGAATTACATTAAATTCAACCCGATAAAAATTATAACATGAACAAACAATTAATATTTGTAAAACGTCCAGAGGGATTGCCAGAAAGTAATACTTGGAATTTAGAGGAAAACGCCATTATAAGGCCAAAAAGTGGAGAAGTCTTGATACAACATCATTATATTTCTTTAGATCCTGCAATGCGAGGTTGGATGATGGATAGAAAATCTTATATACCTCCAGTTCAAATAGGTGAAGTGATGCGTTCTGGAAGTATCGGTAAAGTAATTGAAGCTAATAACCATCCAGATTTTAATGTCGGTGATTGTATTGTAAATTGGGGAGGTGTTCAACAATACTATACTACAAATGGAGAAAATTGTTATAAAGTAGATGATTCTATAGTTCCAATGCCAAAATATCTAGGAGCATTAGGAATGCCTGGAATGACTGCTTATTTTGGAATCTTGCAGGTTGGTAAAATTAAAAAAGGTGATACTGTGTTAGTGTCAGGAGCAGCTGGAGCAGTTGGATGTTTAGTAGGTCAAATTGCAAAATTAAAGGGATGTATTGTCATAGGAATTGCCGGTGGAAAAGAAAAATGTGATTACTTATTGAATGATTTGGGATTTGATGAAGCCATTGATTATAAGTCGGAAAATTTAAAAGAAGCTCTTGATAAGAAATGCCCTAAGGGTATTGATGTGTATTTTGATAATGTAGGAGGAGAAATATTGGATGCAGCATTAACAAAATTACGATTAAATGCTCGTGTAGTCATTTGTGGAGCAATTTCTCAATACAATAATAAAAACGATATTGTAGCTCCAAAAAATTACTTGTCTTTATTAGTAAATAGAGCAACTATGCAAGGCATGGTGGTTTTGGATTATGCAAGTGAATACGAATCAGCAGCAAAAGAAATGGGTATGTGGATGATGCAAGGAAAAATAAAAAGTCGTGAGGATATTTATGAAGGAATTGAAAACTTTTATGAAACATTTTTACGATTATTTTCAGGTGATAAAAAAGGTAAATTGATTTTAAAGATTAGTTAAAAATAAATTAGAAGCGTTTTATTTAGTAAAAAACAGATAATATACCAATAAACAAATAGCAATTTTTTATAATCAACATATATATATTGTACTGATTTTTAAGGATATATAGTCGTTAAAATTTTTTTTATTCCATTTTTTTTTTATTAAAAGTAGATTATCCGTTACCTATATTATAAAAAATTAGTACATTCGATTTTAAATAAATTTAAAACAACATTATGACATTAATTAAAAAGAACTTATTGTACTTATTCATAATAGGAGCTAGTATATCTAGCTTTGCACAAGATAATACTGCAGAGTCTGATACTGAAACTACAAAAACTGAAATTAAAATAGGTGGGAAAGTAGGTTACAGTCTAGGAAGTTTAACCAGTAGTACCGAAAATATTTTTACAGATGATTATGAATCGATAAGTGGTATTGATTTTGGTTTAACTTTTGAGTTTAAGTTAACAGCGCTTATTTCTATGCAAACTGAATTAAATTATACACATCGTGGAGGCGAGAGAAATGGTTTGCAACCAGTTACAGCAAATGAATTAAGCGAAACATTAAATAGTTTTTACCCTTTTACAGGATTACCGCTGATCACAAATGCAAACCCTTTGTATGCTACTTTTGATAGTGAATCAGATTTGCAATATTTAGAAGTACCTGCATTGATTAAATTTGGTTGGGGAGATAATTTAAGGTTTTCTGCAGCTATAGGTCCTTATGTTGGAATCTTATTAAAAGCAACACAAGTAACTAGTGGTACAAGTCCATTTTATTTAGACAGTGAAGGTACAATGCCAATATCTGATGCTGTATCACTCGACGCTAAAACAAATATAAAGGATGATTTAAAAACTGTTAATTTTGGAGGAACTTTTGCGATAGGAATTAGTAAAAACATTGGTGATGCGGGTCAATTATTTGTTGACGCAAGGGCATCTTACGGTATTAATTCTATTCAAATTAAAGATGAATATGGTGAGAGTAATATTGGAGGAGTTATTTTCTCATTAGGTTACGCGTACACACTGCAATAGTAATTACTTGAATTCTTTTTGCTATTCATTTTTATAGTAAATGATACTTTTTAGTACTATTAATAAATAAAAAAGCCTATATCTTTAGATGTAGGCTTTTTTTATGACATACATTTTAGTAATTCATTTTAAGTTGTTTTTTTAAATTAATTATAAAAGCATAAAACTCGATAGAATTTTAATACTTTTATGCACTTAATGAAAGAACAATTAGCATATTTTAAATCAATTTTTGAAGGTGAATTTTACTTCAGTAAACTGCATCAATATTTATATGCTACCGATGCTTCGGTCTACCGAAAGCTACCTTTGGCAGTCGCTTTTCCAAAAACTATTAATGGCATCAAACAGTTAATTGACTTTGCAACTAAACACCATACTTCTTTAATACCGCGTACCGCAGGAACTTCATTAGCAGGACAATGTGTAGGTGATGGAATTATTGTGGATGTATCGAAATATTTTACAAAAATAATCTCATTAGATAAACATAATAAAACGATACGCCTTCAGCCAGGTGTTATCCGAGATGAATTAAATGACTATCTAAAGCCATTCGGGCTTTTTTTCGGACCCAATACCTCAACATCAAACCGATGTATGATTGGAGGTATGGTAGGAAATAACTCAAGTGGAACAACTTCTATTCAATATGGAGTTACAAGAGATAAAGTTGTAGAACTTAAAACTATTTTATCCAATGGCGATGAAGCAACGTTTAAAACCTTAAATAAAGAGACTTTCGAAGAAAAAAAGAAATTAAAATCTTTAGAAGGAATTATTTATAATTCAATTTATAAGGAGTTAAAAAGCGAAGAAGCTCAGTTAGAAATAATTAATAATTTCCCCAAACCAGAAATTCATCGCAGAAATACTGGATATGCAGTGGATGAATTAATTAAAACACAGATTTTTAGTGATTCAGACAGGCCAATTAATTTAGCTGCATTATTATGTGGAAGTGAAGGCACCTTAGCTTTTACGACTGAAATAACTCTTCAACTAGATGATTTGCCACCGCTAAAAACTGCTATGGTAGTTTCACATTACTCAAGCTTAGAAAATTGTTTAAACGATGTTTCAACAGTAATGAGTCATAACCTTCATACCTGTGAGATGATGGATGATATTATTCTGGAATGCACGAAAAAGAATGTGGTTTATAATGAATATAGAAAATTTGTTGAAGGAACTCCAAAAGCATTGCTACTTCTAGAACTTAAAGCAGATGAAAAAAATGATTTAAAAGCGCAAGTTGACGAATTATTAATTTCATTAAAGAATTCAAAATTAAGTTATGCATATCCAACTTTAAAAGGAAATGAAATTAACAATGCATTAGAACTTCGCAAGGCAGGACTAGGATTATTAGGTAATATGGTAGGTGATCATAAAGCAGTTGCCTGTATTGAAGATACTGCTGTATCACTTATTGATTTGCCAAATTACATAGGTGAATTTGCAGCACTGATGAATAAATTTAATCAAAAAGCAGTTTATTATGCACATGCTGGAGCTGGAGAGTTACACTTAAGACCTATTTTAAATTTAAAGGAAAGGGAAGGAATTCAATATTTTAGGGAGATTACTACAGAAGTTGCAAAATTAGTTAAAAAATATAGAGGTTCATTTTCTGGAGAACATGGCGACGGTATTGTAAGAGGAGAGTTTTTACCGCTAATGATTGGAAACATAAACTATGAACTGTTAAAGCGAATTAAAAATACATTTGATCCCAATAATATTTTTAATCCAGGAAAGATAATTGATGCTTTTCCAATGGATAAATCGTTGCGTTATAAAGAAGAAAGAAATGAACCTATAATTGATACATTAATTAACTTTAAAGATTCTGAAGGAATTCTCAGAATGTCGGAAAAGTGCAATGGGAGTGGAGATTGTAGAAAAACAGAACATTCAAATGGAGTAATGTGCCCAAGTTATCAAGCTACAAAAAATGAATTGCATACTACACGAGGAAGGGCAAATGTCCTTCGTGAAGTTTTAACCAATAATGATTCTTTAAATAGGTTTGATTCACAAGAATTAAAAGAGGCGTTTGATTTATGTTTGAGTTGTAAAGCTTGTGGTTCTGAGTGTCCAAGTAATGTTGATATTGCTACTGCAAAAGCAGAATTCCTATACCAATATCATAGATCTAATAAAAGAAAATTTTCAGATATTTTATTTGGAAAAAGTAGTTATTATAACAGTATTGCTGCTAAGTTTCCAAGAGTGTCAAATACTGTTTTTACAAACAAGATGACAGGAGCAATTATTAAGAATATTTCGGGTATAGCACCTAAAAGAAGTCTCCCTACAATTTCATCTAAGCCTTTCAGTAAAATAACGCAAGATACCGTATGTCAAAACAATACATTTATTAAAGAAGTAGTTTTATTTGTGGATGAGTTTAGTAATTTTTTAGATGCTCCAATCGCTAGAGATGCATTTTATTTGCTTAAAAAGTTAAATTATAAAGTAATTATTATAGATCATTTGGACAGTGCAAGGGCATTATTATCCAAGGGCTTCCTCAAAGAAGCGCAATCCATAATAAATAAAAATATTGCTTACTTGCATGAAAATATTTCAGCTTCTATACCAATTTTAGGTATAGAACCATCTTCAATCTTAGGATTTAGAGATGAGTATCTTCGATTGGCAAAAGACCATAAAATTGCTAGTAAAATATCAAAGCAATGCTTTATAATTGAAGAATTTATTGCTTCTGAAATCCAATTGGGTAATATTAAATCTTCTCAATTTTCTTCAGAAAAAAAAGCAATTAAAATCCATAATCATTGCCATCAAAAGGCATTGAGTAATCAAAAAGTAACTTTTGATATTTTAAATCTTCCTTTAAACTACAAACCAACTATTATTACTTCGGGATGTTGCGGTATGGCAGGAAGTTTTGGATTTGAAAAAGACACGTATGAAGTTTCTATGCAAATTGGAGAATTAAAGCTTTTTCCAGCTATTAGAAAATTTGAAAATGAAACTATAATTTCGGCTAATGGAACCAGTTGTAGGCATCAGATTAAAGATGGTACTAAGAAAGAAGCTTTTCACCCAGTTACTATTTTAAGAAATGCATTAATGTAGTTTATCCTTTATGTATTCATTTTAAACTTAACAATTACAGGTCTCTTTTGGATATTGCAATATTAAAATATACATTTGTTAAAAATACATAGATGGCGGGAAATACCTTTGGAAATATTTTTAAACTTACAACTTTTGGCGAATCACACGGTGAAGCTATTGGCGGAATTATCGATGGTTGTCCAGCTGGTTTGGAGATTGATTTTGATGTAATAGCAATAGATATGGCTCGCAGAAAACCCGGGCAATCAAAAATAACAACCCAACGTAAAGAACCAGACCAGGTAAAATTTTTATCAGGAATATTTGAAGGTAAAACGACGGGAACTTCTATTGGTTTTATTATTGAAAATACCAATCAAAAATCTAAAGATTATTCACACATAAAAAATGTTTATAGACCGTCTCATGCTGATTTTACTTACGATCAAAAATATGGACATCGCGACTATCGAGGAGGTGGAAGAACTTCTGCAAGAGAAACTGCTTGTAGAGTTGCTGCTGGTAGTATTGCCAAGCAGCTTTTAAATGGTATTAAAATAAATGCTTTTGTATCTTCAGTAGGAGCTATTCGAATAGATAAGCCATATCAAGAATTAGATTTCAGTACCATTGAAAATAATGTCGTTCGTTGTCCAGATGAAGAAGTTGCTCATAAAATGATTTCTAAAATTAAAGAAATTAAAAAAGAAGGTGACACTATTGGTGGCACAGTAATGTGTGTTTTACAAAATGTTCCAATTGGTTTAGGAGAACCAGTATTTGATAAGCTTCATGCACAATTAGGAAAAGCAATGTTGTCTATCAATGCTGTAAAAGGATTTGAATATGGAGCTGGATTTTGTTCGACAACCATGAAAGGAAGTGAGCATAATGACCTTTTTAATAAAGATAGGACTACAAAAACCAATCTTTCGGGTGGAATTCAAGGTGGTATTAGCAACGGTATGGATATTTATTTTAGAGTAGCTTTTAAGCCTGTTGCAACGCTAATTCAAAAGCAAAAAGCCCTAGATATGCAAGGAAATATAGTTGATATGCAAGGAAAAGGAAGGCATGACCCTTGTGTAGTGCCTAGAGCAGTTCCTATAGTGGAAGCTATGGCTGCTGTCTCTTATACACATCTGACGCTGCCGACG
>CAJXVL010000091.1 GCA_913061205.1 uncultured Flavobacteriaceae bacterium
ATAACAGATCGTTCTGCCAATCGATACATTCTATCTGGTAATCGCATTAAATAGTCTCTTGCCTTTTCAGCTTCGGAATTTAACCCCGTGATTTTATCGATACTCCAAAGCACATTTAATTTTCTCATAATATCTACATAGTCAAAGCCTGTGTAAACGCCAGCACGCTGTGCTACTACTGAAAACTGATCAAATAAAGATGTTTTTTTACCGAATGATTCTCTTAAATTCATAGCAGGCATAATTATTTGATTTTTCATCATATAATAGTAGGCCAACATCATTTCTGAAGGATCAATTTTAAATATTTCTTCAACAAAATGAGAATATGCTAAGTGATGTCTCATTTCATCTCCAGCAATTATTTTAGACATTTTTGCCAAGGCTTTATGTCCTTTTCTTCGAGCTAATTTGGCTACATTATTATGAGAAACATAAGTAGCTAATTCTTGAAAACTTGTATAAACAAAGTTTTTATATGGGTCAGTTGCTGTTCCAATATCAAAACCATCTGCAATTAAATGTTGCGTTGAAACTTCAACTTCTCTCATGTTTACTCTCCCCGATAAATATAAATATTTATTAAGAACATCTCCGTGTCTATTTTCTTCAGCAGTCCAAGCTCTTATCCATTTAGCCCAGCCATTATCTGGATCTTGATCGACTCCATCTAGAGACATAAGCCAAGATTCGTAAGTTGGTAGTGCTTCTTCAGTAATTGTATCACCCACCAAACTAACCCAAAAATCATCATCTAATTCTTTTCCTAATTCTTGAATTTCTTTTACTTCTTCCAAAAAATTAGCACCTTGAGGATTTGGTAAAAAGTCGGAAGGTTGCCAGATTTTATCGGCGTCTACTAAAAACTTGTCTACAAATTGATTGATGTTTTTACCAAGAGTTTGCATTACTTCTTTACGAATATTTTCTATAGACATGTTTTTTTAATTTAAAACGCAATATAACTTTATGAACTGAAATTACATATTTTATTTAATTGTATTTTTTTATTAAAATTAGCTTTGTAATGGGCAAGAAAAATATTGATAAGGGATGTGTTATGAATCCAAGAAATTACATAAGCAACTCCATACACTAAAAAATGGGATTGAACTTGTGAATAAAAGTTTAAGTTGCCTATGTTCTTGATTTAGTATTTATGAATCATTTTATCTTTAAGATAAATTTATCAATATAAAGTGAGTTTAAAATAAATTGAATAATTCTCATACAAACTATAATTTCAGAATTGAAAATAAAAAAAGAAATGATAACTTGCCTTTTCTATGAAACAAGCATATAAAAATTTTACGATCAAAGAGATGATTATTAGGGAACAACATGTGACCGATTTATAAAATAGTATTGACACATGAATCCATCTCCCAGAAAATTAGAAATTATTTCCGTAGCCTCTACCCTTTTTAAAGAAAAAGGCTATAGTGCTGTCACGATGCGAGATATCGCAAAAGTAATGGGAATTAAAGCTGCTAGCCTTTATAATCACATAAAAAATAAAGAGGAGATTCTTACATTTATTATTATATCATTGGCGGAAGAGTTTATTGATGGATTGGAAAAAATAAAAAGTGGCAATAATGATTGTATATATAAATTAAAGCAAATTATTATTTTACATGTAGATATTTCCAGCAGGAATACCAATGGAATGGCTTCTTTAAATAACGATTGGATGCATTTAAAAGATCAATTAAACCATTATCTAGCCTTGCGTATGGAATATGAAAATTCTTTTAGAAATATTATCAGTGAAGGTATTTTAAAAAATGAAATAAAAAATATAAATCCCGATATTATGGTATTTTCTATCTTATCTACCTTGCGCTCACTATACCTTTGGGTCCCAAAAAAAGATGATATGGAGCCTACACTTTTAGCTGCTAACTTAAGTGAAGTGCTGTTAAAAGGAATAAATAAATAAATAGTAAATATTTGTTATCTTTGTAACGTAAACTAACAATCGTTAGTTAAAATTAAATATTATAATTGTGGCGAAATTTCATTCCCTTGAAGTAAAAGATATTTATAAAGACACCGACGATTGTTCGGTCATAGCGTTTAATGTACCGGAGGATTTAAAAAAAACATTTAAGTTTAAGCCAGGCCAATATTTAACCCTAAGAGACACTGTAAATGATGAGGATATTAGGCGTTCGTATAGTTTATGTTCTAGTCCTTTGGATCATGAATGGAAAGTAGCAGTTAAGAAAATACCAGAAGGGAAATTTTCAACTTTTGTAAACGAAACTTTAAAAAAAGGTGATGTTTTAAAAGTAATGAAACCGATGGGTAGGTTTGGCGTTGCAATTTCTGAAACACCAAAAAATTATATTTTTTTTACAGCGGGTAGTGGTATTACCCCTATACTTTCGATATTGAAAACTCATTTAGAAATGGAACCTAATAGTACCTTCAAATTATTTTATTTGAACCGTACTGTTAAATCTATAATTTTTAAAGAAGAAATAGAACAACTTAGAAATCAATATTTCGGAAGGATTGAGTTGTTTTATTTTTTAACTAAAGAATACAGAGATGTTGAATTGTTTAATGGGCGGTTTTCAAAAGAAAAATTAGAAATAATTTTTGATAAATTAGTAGATGTTTCAAGTTTAGATGAATGTTTTCTTTGTGGCCCTGAAGAAATGATTTTTTTAGTAAAAGATGAATTGATAAAAGCTGGAATGGCCCCAGAAAATATTCATTTCGAGTTATTTGTAACAGGTCTTTCAAAAGAAAATGTCAAGGAAATTAAAAACACTGAAATATCAGAAAGAGATCAAGTTGAAATTACCATTATAGATGGAGGTAAAGAATTTCATTTTGGTATGCCTAAAGGAGATGGAAATATTCTGGATGCTGCTTTAAATGCAGGTTCAGATTTGCCATTCGCATGTAAAGGTGGAGTTTGCAGCACATGTAAATGTCGAGTAGTTGAAGGAGAGGTGTTCATGAAAGTGAATTATGCCTTAGATGAAAAGGAAGTTGCACAACAATATGTATTAAGTTGTCAAGCTGTTCCAACAACTAAAAAAGTAATTGTAGATTTTGATGTTTAGCATCAAATCCAATATATTTATATTGAAAATAAAAATTGAAGTTCAACTCGCTAAAGGTTAATAGCCAAAAGTCAAAAACATAAAAAAATGAGTAAAGAACAAATAAAAAATTTAGAAACTCAATTTGAAGCACGCATCGCTCGTGATGAAAAAATTGAGCCAAAAGACTGGATGCCAGAAAAGTATCGCAAGACACATATTAGACAAATGTCTCAACATGCGCATTCTGAAATTGTAGGAATGCTACCGGAAAGCAATTGGATTACTAGGGCTCCTTCTTTAAGGAGAAAAGTAGCATTATTAGCAAAGGTACAAGACGAAGCTGGGCATGGATTGTATTTATATTCTGCAACGGAAACTTTAGGTATTTCAAGAGAAGAATTATATGACCAACTTCATACGGGTGCAGCAAAATATTCTAGTATTTTCAATTATCCAACGGTAACTTGGGCAGATATGGGTGCAATAGGTTGGTTGGTAGATGGTGCCGCTATCATTAATCAAGTTCCGCTCTGTAATACATCTTACGGACCCTATGCAAGAGCTATGGTTCGTGTATGCAAGGAAGAAAGCTTTCATCAACGTCAAGGGTATGAAATTATGATGAAATTAGCAAATGGAACAATGGAACAAAAGGATTTAGCTCAAGATGCTTTGAATCGCTGGTGGTGGCCAAGCCTTATGATGTTAGGTCCAACAGATGCAGAATCTATTCATACAGAACAATCTATGAAATGGAAATTAAAACGTAAATCTAATGATGACTTACGTCAGCAATTTATAGATCAAACTGTTCCTCAAGCTGAATTGATTGGGCTAACAATCCCTGATCCAGATTTAAAATGGAATGATGAACGTGGTAGTTATGACTATGGCAAAATTAATTGGGAGGAGTTCTGGCAGGTTGTAAAAGGTCACGGGCCTTGTAACAAAGAGCGAATGAGAGCTCGAGTAGGAGCATGGGAAGAAGGTGAATGGGTTCGTGATGCGGCTATGGCCTATGCTGAAAAGAAACAAGAAAGAAAAGAAAAACAAGTTGTATAAAAACAGATAGTCATGTCAAAAAAAAATTGGCCCCTTTGGGAAATTTTTGTGAGAAGTAAAAACGGATTAGAACATCGTCATTTTGGAAGTCTTCATGCAGCAGATGCAGAGATGGCTCTAGAGAATGCACGTGATGTTTATACGAGACGAAATGAAGGTGTAAGTATTTGGGTTACAGAATCTAAACACATAACAGCTTCAAACCCTGAGAATAATGGTGAATTATTTGAGCCTGCTCAAGATAAAGTATACCGCCATCCAACCTTTTACGATTTACCAGACGAAGTAAAACACATGTAATGAAAGAGAATCTATATAACTATATTCTTGGTATCGCAGATAACAGTCTAATTCTAGGACAACGTATGGGAGAACTCTGTGGTCATGGACCAAGTTTGGAAACAGATATTGCTTGTACTAATATATCATTGGATTTATTGGGGCAAGTACGAAGTTATTTTCAATATGCTGCGAAAATTGCAGGAGATGATAGAACCGAAGATGATATCGCAATGCTTCGCAAAGAACGCGACTATAAAAATGTATTATTAGTAGAACAACCAAATTTAAATTTCGCACATACTATTGGGCGTCAGTTTTTATTTGATGTTTATCATTTAGCCTTTTTAGCTGAACTACAAAAAAGTACAGATTTAACACTATCCGCTATTGCTAATAAATGCATCAAAGAAGTGAGTTATCACGAGCGATTTTCATCTGACTGGGTGAAGCGATTAGGTGATGGTACCTCAGAAAGTAAAGAAAAGATACAAGAAGCTATCAATGATTTATGGACCTATACTGATGAATTATTTCATCAAACAAAAGCTGATAAAGCGATGGTTTTAGAAAGTGTAGGAGTAGATGTTACAAAACTTAAAAACGACTACTACAAAAGAGTTAAGGATCTTTTAGAAGAAGCAACACTCCAAATTCCTGATTCTAAATGGTTCCAAAAAGGAGGTAAAGAAGGAATTCATACGGAACATTTAGGATACTTATTAACTGATTTGCAATACATGCAACGCACCTATCCGAATATGGAATGGTAAGATGAATAAAACACAACAACATATCGACCCCATTTTAATTCCAATACTAGAACAGGTTTCTGATCCAGAAATCCCTGTATTGTCTATTATGGATATGGGAGTTGTACGTTCTGCATTAATCATAAATGGTGTCGTTGAAGTTGAAATCACACCAACTTATAGTGGCTGTCCTGCAATGGATGTTATAGGAGATGATATTGAAAAAGCATTAAAAAATGCTAGCTATGATTCCAGAATAGATTTGATCCTTCACCCAGCTTGGACGACCGATTGGATTACACCAATAGGAAGAAAAGCATTAGAAGATTATGGTATAGCTGCACCCTTAGAAGCTGACGCTGATAAAGAGGTGTTATTAAACGGAAAACGATTGATCAAGTGTACCAATTGCCGTTCACAAAACACAAAATTAGTAAGTCAATTTGGATCAACTGCTTGCAAAGCTTTATTTAAGTGTGAAGATTGTCAAGAGCCATTCGACTATTTTAAATGTCTTTAACTTAATATTGATAAATGAACAATAGTATTCTTATAAAAATAGAAAATCAAGTTGCCTATATAACACTTAACAGACCTGAAGTATTTAATAGTTTCAATCGAGAAATGGCATTGTCACTTCAAAGTATATTAGATGACTGTGAACATAATAATGGGGTTAGATCTATTGTTATTACCGGAAACGGAAAGGCGTTTTGTGCTGGCCAAGATTTAAAGGAAGTCACTAATCCAGAATTAAATCCAGGCTTTAAAAAAATATTAGAAGAACATTACAATCCCATTATCACTAGAATTAGAGCTATTAATAAACCTATTATAGCAGCTGTAAACGGTGTGGCAGCAGGAGCAGGAGCAAATATCGCTTTGTCTTGTGATTTGGTTGTAGCGTCAAATAAAGCTAGTTTTATCCAAGCATTTAGTAAAATAGGATTGATACCAGATAGTGGAGGGACCTTTTTTTTACCAAGATTAATTGGTTTTCAGAAAGCCACTGCTTTAATAATGTTAGGAGATAAAGTGACGGCTGAAGAAGCGGAAGAATTGGGAATGATTTTTAAAGTGATTTCATCCGAAAGTTTTAATGAAGAAGTTGAAAAACTAGCTGTTAAATTAGCAAATATGCCGACCAAAGCTTTAGGGCTTATTAAAGAATTATTAAATAAATCAATTACAAATACCTTAGAGCAACAATTAGAATTAGAAGGAAAATTACAAATTGAAGCTGCTCTATCTGAAGATTATACAGAAGGAGTTAATGCTTTTATGGAAAAGAGAAAGCCAATTTTCAAAGGAAAATAATGAATAAAGAAACGTTGATACAAGTACATGATAAAGTGAAACCATACATTCATCGCACACCTGTACTTACTTCTGAGTTGATAAATGAAATTACAGGTTGTAAGGTGTTTTTTAAATGCGAGAATTTTCAAAAAATGGGAGCTTTTAAAATGCGAGGTGCAGCAAATGCAATTTTAAGTCTATCAGAGGAACAGCGTAATTGTGGAGTGGTAACACATTCTTCTGGTAATTTTGCTCAAGCTTTATCATTAGCAGCAACTAAAATGAATGTTAAAGCATATATAGTAATGCCTAAAAATGCACCACAAGTAAAAAAAGATGCTGTTAAAAATTATAAAGGTGAAATAATAGAATGTGAGTCTAATTTAAAAGCTCGCGAAGCAGCAGCAGAAAAAATTAGAATAGAAAAGAATGCTACCTTTATTCACCCTTCAAACGACGATCAAGTAATTTTGGGTCAAGGAACTTCGGCCAAAGAATTATTAGAAGATTACCCCGATTTAGAGGTTATTTTTACTCCAGTTGGAGGAGGAGGTTTATTGGCAGGAACTGCATTATCGGCTAACTATTTTTCAGATAAGTGTGAGGTAATAGGTGCAGAGCCAGAAAATGTGGACGATGCTTATCGATCTTTGAAAAGCGGAAAAATAGTATTTAATGATAATTCCAATACCATCGCAGACGGTTTAAGAACATTTTTAGGAGATCGAAATTTTCCAATCATATTATCACATGTCAAAACAATTATACGAGTTAGTGAAGATGAAATTATCAATGCGATGAAATTGATATGGGAACGAATGAAAATAGTAGTGGAACCTTCAAGTGCGGTTGCTTTTGCAGCTTTACTAAAAGAAAAAAATAATTTTAAAAATAAAAATATCGGTATTATCATTTCTGGTGGTAATGTAGATTTGAATAATCTACCGTTTTAAATATATAGTATGACAGTTGGAATTATAGGAGGTGGTACAATGGGAAGTGGTATAGCGCAGGTAGCTGCTACCGCAGGTTGTATGGTGAATTTATACGATACCAATCAAATGTCTTTGGATAAAGCCAAAGCTTCCCTTGAAAAAATATTAAATCGCTTAATTGAAAAAGGTCGCATCGATACTAATGAGAAGACCCGAATTCAGAACAATATTAATTATGTTGGTTCTTTAAAAGAATTAAGTGACTCTAATTTGGCCATTGAGGCTATTATTGAAAATCTCGATATTAAGCAAAAAGTGTTTTCAGAGTTAGAAAATTATGTCAGTGAGGAATGTATTATTGCATCTAATACCTCAAGTTTATCAATAGCATCCATAGCTGCTTCATTAAAAAACCCTAAACGCTGTGTTGGTATTCACTTTTTTAATCCAGCACCATTAATGAAATTGGTTGAGGTTATTCCTGCTATTCAAACATCATATGAAGTGCTTGAAAAGACAATAGACACGGTAACTAGTTGGAAAAAAACAGTAGCAGTTACTAAAGATACACCTGGTTTTATAGTCAACAGAGTTGCTAGACCATTTTACGGTGAAGCTTTGCGCATTTACGAAGAAGGTATAGCAGATTTTGAAACCATAGATCATAGTTTAAAGACATTAGGTGGTTTTCGAATGGGTCCATTTGAATTAATGGATTTTATAGGTAATGATATTAATTATACGGTGACAGAAACGGTATTTAAGGCTTTCTATTTCGACTCAAGATACAAGCCTTCATTTACGCAAAAACGTTTTTTAGAAGCAGGCTATTTAGGACGTAAATCTGGAGTTGGTTACTATGAATATGATGAAAATAGCAAACGTGTCATTTCAAAAGAAATTAAAACACCTCAAAATAGAGGCTTGTCTCAGCAAATATTTGATAGGGTCTTAGTCATGCTAATCAATGAAGCAGCAGATGCATTATTTTTAAACATAGCTTCAGCCGAAGATATAGATACTGCAATGACAAAAGGAGTAAACTATCCAAAAGGCTTATTGGCTTGGGCAGATGAAAAAGGAATAAATTGGTGTGTAGATAACATGGATAATTTATACAACGAATATCATGAAGACCGCTATCGTTGTTCTCCATTGCTTCGAAAAATGAATCGAGAAAATAAAACTTTTTTTTAATGAAAGGAGAGTTAATACCCTACAAGATGTTAAGTCAAGATGCTTATAGTCAATCGTTAGGTATCAAGATATTAGAATGTGAGATTGGAAGGTGTAAACTAGGAATGACAATTCGTAAGGAAATGTTGAATAGTATGGATAAAGCTCATGGTGCTATAACCTATGCTTTAGCGGACACCGCTTTTGG
>CAJXVL010000092.1 GCA_913061205.1 uncultured Flavobacteriaceae bacterium
CGGCATACGAGATTCCTCTACGTCTCGTGGGCTCCGAGATGTGTATAAGAGACAGAAAGGAATCATATTTTTTTTTATAAATAATTACTAATTATATGCAATTTTAATATAATAATTATATATATTTGTTATTCATTAACTTTTAAAACAAAAATATTATGAAAAAAAATTATTTTTTATTAGCGATCTTTTCACTAGTTATGGTGTCAATGAGCGCTCAGTACGTAGACGACATGGAATCTTACTCTCCTGGTGAACCAATTTTCATTAATTGGTGGACAGATTGGGGTTGTGGTGGTGGACCAGGATGTGCTATGATGTCATCTGATGCTCAAGCTCACACAGGAAACCTGTCTGGATTTATACCAGGTGATGGGACAACTGATGCTGTATTAGATTTACAAAACAAAATCTTTGGAGAATGGGCATTATCATTTTGGATGTTAGTTCCTAATGATAAAGAAGGTTATTTTAACTTACAAGGAACTGTGCCAATTGGATCTGGTGAATGGGCTGTAGGTAACATATTCTTTAACCAAGATTTATTAACTCCAGGTGAAGGATCAATAGATGATTCTGCTCTTGGATTAGTTCCTTTTACTTTTCCTCAAGGAGAGTGGTTTAACGTTAAAATGAATTGGGATGTTAATTCTGGTATTTCTGCAGCAACATGGGAATTTGTTGTTGATGGTAACGTAGTACTTCCAGCTGGAACTGCTTACACAAATTCTGCTGGTACTTCTCCAACTTCTGTTGGTGGTTTTGATTTCTATTCTATCTCTACTAACCATGAAGCTTATTACGATGACTTCATATATGTAGAAGGATTCTTAGGTAGTGAAGATTTTTCATCTAAAGGATTTAGATCAGCTATGAGCAATGGAACTTTAACATTAAGAGCTCAAGAGAACATTAACTCTGTAGCAGTTTATAACATGTTAGGTCAGCAAGTTTATAACGCTAATGTAAATGCAATGCAATCTACTGTTGATATGTCTAACTTATCTAACGGTACTTACATTGTAAAAGTTAACATTAATGGAACTGAAGGTTCTGTAAAAGTTATCAGATAATACAATAGGTTTTTATAAATCTAGAAAAGACTGTCTTTATAAGACAGTCTTTTTTTTATCTCTATATTTTTATTAAAAATGGCAAATAAACAAAATACAATCTTCGGTATACATCCCATATTAGAAGCATTAGATTCAGATGTGGTAATCGATAAATTATTTATTCAAAAAGATTCAACGAATCCTAAGATTGAAGAAATAATTAAAAAAATTGAATCAAGTGATGTTACTGTAAACCATGTTCCAGTTGAAAAACTAAATAGATTAACTCATGGTAATCATCAAGGTATTATAGCCATTACCTCACCTATTCCATTTTATGGGCTAGAAGAAATTATCGAGAAGGTACTTTCAGAAAAGGAAAAACCTTTATTTATTATATTAGATCAAATTAGTGATGTGCGAAATTTTGGTGCAATTATAAGAACCGCAGAATGTACCGGAGTTGATGCGATTATAATACAAAAAAAGGGGGGTGCACCAGTAACTGGAGATACGGTTAAAACTTCAGCTGGGGCTATATTTAAAATACCTATTTGTAAAGTTGATCACATAAAAGATGCTATTTTTTATTTAAAGGCTTCCAATATCACAACCGTTTCAGCTACTGAAAAAACGGATAAAAGTGTCTATGATTTAGATTTAAACCAACCGCTAGCTATTATCATGGGATCAGAAGGTAAAGGTGTTTCCAAATCAGTTTTAAACATTGTAGATCACAAGGCATCATTACCACTTTTAGGAGATGTTAACTCTTTAAATGTTTCTGT
Source organism: uncultured Flavobacteriaceae bacterium (assembly GCA_913061205.1). Lineage (GTDB taxonomy): Bacteria > Bacteroidota > Bacteroidia > Flavobacteriales > Flavobacteriaceae > Marifrigoribacter. The sequence continues at coordinate 1,844 of CAJXVL010000092.1, forward strand.
AGCTTGTGGAGCATTTTTATATGAAGCCATCAGACAACGATCTTTATAAATCTTTCTTTTCTTCGGAAATTGATTTTTTAAAAATATAGTTAATTGATGAAGGTTCTTTTTGAGACTCAACAATTTCTGTTTCAGATACAGTTTCTATAAAATTTCCATCTTCGTCAAAATTTTTCATAAAGGGATCATCATCTGGATTGTAATCTTCATTTTGCCAAACATATTTTATAACCGGCAAGGTTTGCTTATTAAATATTAAAGCAAATATTATTCCTACTATAAAACCAGATAAATGACCTTCCCAAGATATTTTAGGATCTGTTGGAAATACATACCAAATAAAACCACCATATAGGAATATAACACTAAATGATAATGCGGTTAATTGATAGTGTTTTGACAAGATACCTCTAAACATTAAAAATGCTGTTAACATATAGATTACACCACTAGCACCAATGTGTATATTTGATCTTCCTATGATCCAAGTAAATAATCCTGTTAATAACAGACCGTATATTAAAACTTTCCATCTTATCCTTCTATAAAAATAAAATAAAGCAGAAGTTAACACCAATAAAGGGATCGCATTATTAAATAAGTGCTTCACATCACCATGTATAAATGGACTAAATAGTATTCCTCTTAAGCCTTCTATTTTTCTTGGATAAATCCCTAAATGATTTAAATTAATATTAAAACGCGATTCTATCCAAAAGACAACAACGATAGCCAGCAAAAAAAGTAACGGAAATAGCAGCACATCATTAGAAAAGTATAAATTATCTTTTTTAGTCATAATCTTTTAATTTCAAAAAACAAACCCTTTTTCAAATTTCGGTTAAATTGTCAGTATAAGCACGTTAATAAAATTGTATTTTTACAGCTATGAGTATTCCCTTGGCTGAACGTATAAGACCTAGATCCTTAAATGACTATTTAAGTCAAAAACATTTAGTAGGCGAAAATGGTGCAATAAAGTCTCAATTAGATTCACAGATGTTATCCTCTATGATATTTTGGGGACCCCCAGGTACCGGGAAAACAACACTTGCCACAATTCTTGCTGAAGAATCAAAAAGGCCTTTCTACATGTTAAGCGCTATAGATAGTGGTGTAGCTGCAATTAGAGAAGTTATTGAAAAAGCTAAAAAAAGCGATTCTCTTTTTAGCACAAAAAATCCGATTTTATTTATTGATGAAATTCATCGATTTAGTAAATCTCAACAAGATTCACTCCTAAAAGCGGTTGAAAAAGGATGGATTACCTTATTTGGAGCAACTACAGAGAATCCAAGCTTTGAGGTAATACCTGCACTTTTATCTCGTTGTCAAGTATATGTACTCGAATCATTCAATAAAACTGACTTAGAAGCCCTTTTAAAGAGAGCTATAGATAAAGACGAGTACTTATCTAAAAAGAAAGTAACTCTTAAAGAAACGGAAGCTATATTAAGATTATCGGGTGGAGACGCAAGAAAACTATTAAACATACTTGAATTGGTCGTTCTTTCTGAAAATTCAGATGCTGTTACCATCACTAATGCTATGGTATTACAAAAAGTTCAAAAAAACACCGTTTTATATGATAAGACTGGAGAACAGCATTATGATATCATATCTGCTTTTATAAAGTCAATTCGTGGTAGCGATCCAAATGCAGCTGTTTATTGGCTTGCAAGAATGATTGAAGGTGGAGAAGATTTAAAATTTATCGCAAGACGATTAGTAATATTAGCTTCTGAAGATATAGGAAATGCAAACCCCACTGCCTTGGTCTTAGCCAATACCACCTTTCAATCTGTAAACATAATTGGTTATCCAGAATCGAGAATAATTTTAAGCCAATGTGTTATATATCTTGCTAGCTCTCCAAAAAGCAATGCCTCTTACCTAGCCATTAAGGATGCTCAGAAAGTTGTAAAACAAACAGGAGATTTATCGGTACCACTTGCATTAAGAAATACCCCCACAAAATTGATGAAAGAATTAGGCTACGGACAGGAATACCAATATGCTCATGATTTTGATCGTAATTTTGTATTGCAGGAATTCTTACCAGATGAAATTAAAGGAACACGGTTTTATACTCCAGGAAATAATGGTAAAGAAAATAATTTTAGACATTATTTAAGAAATCTTTGGAAGGATAAGTATGGTTATTAATTGATATAATTATAACTCTTTCTTTTATTTCCGCTACCTATAATTAAATTATTAGACTCATCAAAAAAGACCTCAAGTATTTTATTTTTTTCATTTTTAAAATTAATTTGCGAATCCTTTACATCGATTTTTCCAATTAATAATAAATCGTCATCAGTGTCTATTAATTCTTGATAAAGTGAATATCCTATGGCTGTTTTTCGCAATAAAAAAACCGTTCCCATATAATTATAATTGGTGTATTTATTTAAAGGAAGATTTAAATTTATTGTTTTCTCTATCGTTGGTTCCACTTTTTTTAATGGCGTTTTCTTTATAGAATTTGTAGCGACTATAGAAGTTTCAACAACAGATAAGTTTTTAGTATTATCAGTCAAATTTTGAGATTCTGAAGTTATTTCTATATCAACGACTTCAATGTCCTTTTGGTTTACATTAAGTTTAATGATGTCATTAAAAGCGTTTCTAACAGATTCATAATATGCTTTTTTATAATCTTTCACTTTACTTTTTCCATAGTTAGTTCTAAAGACTTCTTCTCCAGTACAATCCCTTAAAACCAATTGGACTTTAGTTATAATAAAGCCAGGTGTTCCTTCAGCTTCAGCCCAAAGCCCATCACATCTGAATACATTTAAGGGAACTTCCCTATCAAAATAAGCATGAAACCCATATTTATTAAATAAAAACTTAGTCAATGAATTTAATTGATACTTATCTTTTTCTTGTTGAAATTCAAATTGTTCTGATACAATGACATAACTGTAATCACTTAAAGATTTTTGTGAAAAACTTTTAGATATTATACTCATAAAAAGAAATATCACTGCAACTAATTTATTCATTTTTGTCTATTATAATATTTAATCCGAACTGTAAAGATACACTTTTAGCCTTGGCCAAATTAGAGTACCATTGTAGATTATTGGCCACAATATAAAAATTAACCATCTTAATCGTAGTCACTAAACCCAAACCAATATTTGAATAGGAATAGGAATCTGCAGAATAAGTTGCCTTTAAGGAAAAATAATCTGATAGTCGGTAATAATAAAATAAGGTTGCAGCAATTTGTGGGCCTTTTGGCCTAAAAACACTAAAATACTGAAAACCAACAGACTGATTGTATTCTTGATTTTCCCCCATTTTTAAACAATTACAAACTTCATCACCTCCTATCTCTCTACCAAAATTATATTTAATAGAAGCATACATTTTAACAGGACGCATTTGAGCATAAGGGTTATAAATGGTATCTACTATAAAAGCATCTTCAATATCGTCAATTAAATCATCGTAATAAGGTGCTGAAGGCGTTCCAACTTGCAAAGGTGGAAATAATAATTCTATTCCATCCAAGGTATATTCACCAGTTACTTGATAAGATTCAATGTTTTTTTTATGAAAAATAGCACCTAAATCTAGTATACTGGCACTTGCAGTCCATTTTTCATCTATTTCGTAAGTGGCGCCTAAATCAACTCCAAGCCCTAAATTTCCTCCAAATAATGCATTATCTAGAAGCTTGTCTATTACTTGCTCACTAGTATCTAATTCACTTAAAGAAGTGATCCCAGAAGTATTTACATTCATATTTAGATTGCTCACAATATGCTCATAAATATTATTTCCAGATTCACTAGGTCTGGTCAGTAAAGTACCCGAATTACTGGTGCTTCTAAAATTTAATATACTGGAATACAATTTTACTCTTGCTCCAATAGTAATTTTTTTATTTAACTTTTTATTGACTCCAAAATGATACACTGTTAATAGATCTCCTGAAGCACTTATTTCCCCTAAATCAAACTCTTTTCCAATGTAATTAGCATTCCCTTCCCAAGCTAAAATTGCTAAATCTTTAGGAAAATATAATACAAAGTCGAATTCTTGGAAAATACCTCCTGAAAAATAATAATTTTTCTTGTTTTTCCATCCAAAATTTAATAATTCTAGCTGTTGAGTTGCAGTAAAAAAATCTGTGTTTTTTAATTCGAATATTTTATTGCTAATTCGAGTATTTATATCGACGCTTGATTCTTGAAATATATCATATACTGAAACACCTGATGAACCACCATTAACATGAATTTGAGATAAAAATGGAACTCCAAAATGATAATCATAAGAAATTCTGCTCCCCGGATTTAAGAGCATTCCTTGAGGAGTTTCTTCTAAACCATAAAGAACTTCTTTGTTTTGAGAGAGTAATGAGATTACCCAAAACATAAAGACACATGTAATCAGGTTTTTCATTCTTCAAGTCTTAAATAATAAGTGGTTTTAGATTCTAAGTTTAATGTTCCATCAAGATTAACCAAGGAGGATGGCGCTATTACATTGACAACCAATTTATTAGATAATACTAAATTACCTATAGAAGCTTCATCAATTAGTTCAGTATACTCCGTAATTACAGGGTTGCTTATAGCGCCTGAATTTACTGGAATTGTAATTTCATAATGCAATACATTATTTTCATCTAGAAACTGATATTGAGTAATTAATTGACTTGGGAGACTATTCGTATTTTTAAAATAAAAATCTGCTTTTATTAAATTATCTACCAAAAAGTCTTCATTTAGAAAGTCAAAAAAAGTAGTGTCAGTTACTACTAAATTAGTTGGACTTATTTCCGAGAAGTTTTCAGAATTTATATTAAAAAAAATAAAATCAAGTGCTACCACTGGGCTTAGTATAATATCATCTGTTTGATCGAAATCAAGATCTTTTACACAAGCCATAAATAATGTACTAATGGCTGTAAATAAGAAAAGAATGTGTAATTTCTTTTTCATTGACGGGGAATTTAATAGTTAACGATAAAATGGTATGAATAGTATTACTACAAGTAGGATTTGATCTCGGATAAGGCATTAACTATTTTAAATTCATCTGGTATTTTTTCATTCCTATAATTATAAAAAATAGTGTCCATACCGATATTTTTAGCTCCTAATATATCTGCTTCAAAAGAATCTCCAATCATGATACTATGTATTGCACTCGTATTGGCTTTATCCAATGCTGCCATAAACATGAGTGGATTCGGTTTTTTTAAACCAAGCCCTTCAGAAGTAGTAACCGTTGAAAAATAATGCAAAATACCACTGTTCTTTAATTTTTTATATTGAACTTCCTCAAAACCATTAGTTATTATGTGAAGTTGGTACTTTTCATTTAAATAATCTAATATATTTAAAGCTCCATCAAAAAGATAATTGTCTACTGGAAGTTCTTCAATATAGGAATCTGCTAATTTATCTATAGTAAGGATAGCATATTCTTTATTAAATATTTTAAACGAATCTATAAGCCTACCTCTACGTAATTCCTCTTTTGTAATTCTTTCTTCTCTAAATTTTTTCCAATACACTAGATTAATAGGCTCGTATATTTTAATAAAATTGTCAAAATCTACATCAATTTCAAATTTATCAAACACCCTTTTATATGCGAGCATTGAGTTCTTATCAAAATCCCATAAAGTATGGTCTAGGTCAAAAAAAACATCTTTTATTTGTATGTTATTTATCATTAAAATTTATTTATTAATTTCTGAGAAAATTGTTTTTAGAACACTATTTTTTTTGCTATTCATAAAATTATAATTGTCAAATATCATCGAAAAAGTTCCATTTACTTTTTTAACAGATTCCATCATTTTTTGAATAGTTTCTGTTTTTTTTGAAGTAGAAGTTTTATTTAAACCTTTCGTAGTCAATGATATAGGGTGTATTTTTAGAGGAGTAACTATTTCATAATCCAAATCATAAAATAGAAAAGGAGAACATGTACTCGCTCTAAATCCTATTACATTTTCGTAAACCATGGTAAAATCTGTTGCAATTTCTAATTCTATTAAATTCCGGTAGTTATGAGGTAAACTTACTAAATATTCATTATTCATTGAACGTCTTAAGGTTCTATTTGTAATCGCTTCAATTTTTTCTTTTTCTTCGTTTAAAACCGCTAAACTATTTAAATAGACACCAACAAACGCAGTTGTATTGTAACCTAGCGACTTAGGATTTATAATCATTTGATAACCATCTATCAATTCTGATTTTTCTAATTTTTTTAATCTTTGATGAATTGCGGCACCAGAAATACCAACATCTCTTGCAATACTTAAAATTGGTATTCTTGCATCTTTTATTAAGCTTCTAATAATCTTTTTATCAATTCCATCTATTTTCATGTTAACATATTTAACTATAAAGATAAAAAAAATAGAGAATACATATTGTATTCTCTATTTTTATATAAATTTAAAACTAAAATTTAATTTTTTAATTCATTTCGAAATCTTCCATAAACTTAGTCGTATAGTTTCCTGAAATATAATCTGGATGATCCATTAGTTGTCTATGAAAAGGAATCGTGGTTTTTACACCCTCAATTACAAACTCATCTAAAGCTCGCTTCATTTTATTAATTGCCTCTTCTCTTGTTTGAGCAGTCGTAATTAATTTAGCAATCATAGAATCGTAATTTGGAGGAATCATATAACCTGCATACACATGCGTATCAACCCTTATCCCATGACCTCCTGGAGAATGAAAAGTTGTAATTTTTCCTGGGGCAGGTCTAAAGCCATTATAAGGATCTTCTGCATTTATTCTACATTCTATAGAATGCATTTGTGGAAAATAATTTTTTCCTGAAATTGGTACACCTGCAGCAACTAAAATCTGTTCTCTAATTAAATCGTAGTTTACTACTTCTTCCGTAATTGGG
>CAJXVL010000093.1 GCA_913061205.1 uncultured Flavobacteriaceae bacterium
TGATCAAGATGGAGGTCTTAATGGATCTTTAGTTTTACAAACTGGAAATGAAAATACTTCTGACGTGTTACAAGCTGGATACGTAAACCTAAGTGTTGTTGCTCAATTAGGTAATGAAAATAGTTCTGATGTTATCCAAACAGGAAATGGTAATGGATCCATCGTTTTACAAACTGGAAATGATAATACGTCTGAAGTTGAACAAAATGGAGATTTTAACTTATCTTTAGTATATCAAGATGGTGATGGTAATTTTTCTGATGTTGATCAAGAAAGAGGAAATAATAATGGATCTATCGTTGCTCAAATAGGAAATGAAAATTATTCTGATGTTGATCAAGATAATGGAGATTATAATGGATCTATCGTTTTACAAATAGGAAATGGTAATGATTCTGAAGTTGATCAAGAAGATGGAGATAATAATGGATCTATCGTTGCTCAAATAGGAACTGATAATGATTCTGATGTTCGTCAAGAAGATGGAAATTATAATGGATCTTTCGTTTTACAAGTAGGAGATGATAATGATTCTGATGTTGATCAAGATGATGGAGATTATAATGGATCTATCGTTGTACAATTAGGTAATCATAATGAATCTGAAGTTGATCAAGATGATGGAGATTATAATGGATCTATCGTTTTACAAGTAGGTAATTATAATGATTCTGAAGTTGATCAAGAAGATGGATCTTATAATGGATCTTTCGTTTTACAAGTAGGAGATGATAATGATTCTGATGTTCGTCAAGAAGATGGATCTTATAATGCTAGTGTTGTTCTTCAATATGGAAATTACAATGATTCTGATGTTTATCAAACGGGAGATCACAATGGATCTTTAGTAGCTCAACTTGGTTGGGATAACATGAGTACTGTTACTCAATCTGGTAATGGAAACATATCTGGTGTACTTCAAGCAGGTTGGAATAACACAAGTACTGTTACTCAAACAGGTAATGGTCACTTAAGTGGAGTGCTACAAATTGGAGCAGGAAACATGAGTACTGTTACTCAAACAGGTGGTGGTCCAACTTTAGACTAATTTCTTAAACTTAAATAAAATATAGAACTATATTTTATTAGTTAAATAAACAAATGCAAGATTTCTTTAAATAGAAGTCTTGCATTTTTTTTGTATATGGATATTTATACTAAAATAAATTTAGAAATATCATTAGCATAAATTTAGTTAGGAATTATTAATGTTAGTATTATTTGAGTTGCTATATCAACTAATAAGAATTATTATAGGTCTTTTTTATAGACCAGAAATTTATCAGGTATTCTTCAAATAGATATTCACGATTTAAATAGTCTTAATAAATTTAGAGACAATAACCCAAGTGGAGTTATTTATATTGGAGACGCTAATAACTGTTATCTTTAAATATAGATGGCATCTAAGTTGTATAAAAATAAATTTTAAAGAGGTTAAAACTTATGTAAGTTTTATTAAGTAGGTATTTTATCTAGATTTATTGAATAATTTCATGCTGTTTATCGATTATTTTATACCTTTGAACTAAAATACATCTGTTTGTAGGATAATTCTTATATAAGAATGTACTTTTGTAGTATTATCAATACAAATATAATTATGAAAATTCAAGTTAAAATATCTCAACTGCTACTAATATTTTTATTTAGCAATTTAACATTTGCTCAAAATACGGATGATTTATTAGCTAAATCAAACAAGAATTTTTTAAATAAGAAAGATCTTAATTCAGTCATAACTAGTAATAGTAATAACTTTTCTTCATATAATTCTGTTTTTATCAGGCAAATAGGAAATAATAATGATATTGTCTCCAATAGTCAAGCAACTAAGAAAAATATTAACTTGTATCAACATGGTGATGAAAATAAAATTGATCTCAAAATAAAAGCTAAAAAAATTGATGAAACTGTCATTCAGAGAGGTTTTAGTAATAGTTTTTTAGATTTAAATCCAAACGGAAGTTATAGTCATAAAGCTTCAGTCTTTCAAAGAGGGAAAAATCAAAATTTAGTATTATTAGGCAATAACTCAATTTCGAAACAAATGACTGTTAATATGAAAGGAAAAGGGCAAACCATTTTAATTAGAAATTCCTCAATGAAATAATATATTTTAAAATTATCTTACTGTTTAAATTTAAAAATGTAGTTTTGCAGTAAGTATCAGGGATAAAATTTTATTTTTTTGTATTCAAATAATAACTGTAAAACTAAAGCTAAACATTTTGTTTTCACTAAAAGTACCATTCAATATTCTCCTACTAATCACTATGCTTATCAGCATAAGTGCATATTCTCAGATATATAATACACAAGTTGAAGCAAAAATTGAATTAGAATCAAAAAATAATTTAATCGAAATAACTGGATTTGCTTTTAACAAAACTGAAATTGATCAAAGTTTAAGGTATGTGCTTTCCGTCATAAAATCAAATTCCAAAAATTCAAATAATTCCAATAATAAACAAACAGGAAGAATAGTTCTTGGTTCCATTGAAAAAAAGGAATTATCCAAAACTGTTATTGGGGTTAATGAAAAAAATAGGATTATTATTTTATTATTAATATACAATGACGAGGATAAATTACTTGGTAAAGATAGAATTGTGATTAATGAAAATGAATCAGATAGAAATCAACCCATTATTATTAATAAAAATAAAGAAAATACCAATGGTGATGATGCATCCAATAAAGCAACAGATGGTGTTGTTATTAGAGGAATCGTTTTAGACGAAACTAAAACGAAATCGGGAAGAGACTTTTATAAATTATTCTATTCACTCTACTTAGGAAGTAATATTAATGGTAGAAAAATTGTTGCTGTTAAGGAAATATTAGTAATGGCAAATACTACCGGTATCGAAATAAAAGTCGGTGATGAAATCGTTTATTCTTTTATTGCTAAACCAGGAGCAGATTATTTAAAAAATCAATCTAACATAGCCATTAGAAACGTTTACTTGCATTTTCAAAAATTAAGACAAAATAATAACAATAAAATTAAACTTTATTAAAACCATATTATGAAATCTCTTATACTTACTATATTTTTAATTGCTTCCGCCTATAGTTATGGGCAGCAATTAGTTTACACACCTATTAATCCTGCTTTTGGAGGAAGTGAATTTAATTACGCTTGGATGTTGAGTTCAGCAGAATCGCAAAATAAATTTAAAGACGATGATGCTTTAGGAGGTCTAGGAGATTTTGATTTTGATTTTTTAAATGATGGATCTTTATTTGGTGGAGATCTTGGGGGTCAAAATTTAAATGGGTTACCTACAACACAAGGTACTTCTTCAAATGGTAATTTAGAATATGAAGTTATTGAAGGTCTTGATGGTTTAATAATTAACATACTGAATGCTGCAACAGGAGAACAATCACAAATTATAATACCTAATTAAAATGATTTATATGATAAATTATTTAAGAATGCTTATGATAGCATCTATCCCATTACTTTTATTAAGTTGTGGTGGAGCTTTTAATCAACCTACGGGACCACAAAGTCCAAGATCAGGAGAGTTAACGGAACAAACAAAGATATTACAAGATTTGCCACAACCTGCGGCTCCAATTGTAGTTGGTGTTTATAATTTTAAAGACCAAACAGGGCAGTATAAAGCTATAGAAAATGTTAGTTCTTTTAGTACTGCGGTTACTCAAGGAGCAACAACTATTCTAATAAAAGCTTTGGAAGATTCAAAATGGTTCAAACCTATTGAACGAGAAAATCTTGGTAATCTGTTAAATGAACGAAATATTATAAGAAGTACTAGAGAGGAATATCAAACTCAAAGTGGAGTAAAATCTAAAAAATTAGATCCGCTTTTATTTGCAGGAATATTGTTAGAAGGTGGAGTAATTTCTTATGATACAAACATACTAACTGGTGGTATTGGAGTAAGGTATTTTGGAACCGGTGGTTCAACAAAATACCGTCAAGACAGAATTACAGTTTATTTAAGAGCTATTTCAACTTCAACAGGTGAAGTTTTAAAAACGGTGAATGTTTCTAAAACCATATTGTCACAATCGCTTGATGCAGGTTTATTTAAATATGTTAATTTTCAAGAACTACTAGAGGTTGAAATGGGATTCACTAAAAATGAACCCACTCAGTTAGCAGTACAAGCAGCAATTGAAAAAGCGGTTAAAATGCTAATTATAGAAGGTATTCAAGATCAACTATGGTCAACAGCAGAGGGTCAAGAAAAAAATAAAGAGATTGTAGATCAATATGTTTTAGAAACAAACCAGGAAGAATCTACTGCATTGTACGAAAGAGAATATTTAGACCATGATTTTAAAAATGTGATTAATTTTAACTTTGGACTTTCTTTAGTGGATGGTGATTACAATACCTCTGTACTCGATTTTAAAGGTGGTATCTATTATAAATACCGTGTGTTACCAGAATTAAGCCTAGGATTAGACAGCCAAATATTTAAATTAAATTCTACACCAGCTATTGATGATTGGTGGTTAAGTGAAAGTTTTGTAGTGGAATATAATATTCTACCTCATGATAAACTTTCGCCATATTTATTTGGAGGCCCAGGTGTTATGATATACCTTGAAGATGATGAACCCTTGTACTTTATTCATTCTAACTTATATTTTATCATGAAATTTGGAGCTGGTCTAGAATATAATGTATCAGAGCGAATTTCTTTTAACCTAAATGCAGAATGGAACGTATCATTTACAGACGAAATTGATACTCAAGTCCAAGGAAGAAGAAATGATTATTTTTACAATTTTGCATTAGGACTCAACTACCGATTTGGGCTTAAAAAAACTAATAATTATAAAAACTATAAACCAACCGATAATGATACTAAATAGAACATATTTTAAGTTGATAGCAGTATTTATTATTCTTTTATCTTCTTGTAATGAAGATAGAATAGGAGAATTTAACTACGGTACAATAGAAGGGAAAGTTGTGTCTGAAGGCGCAAATTTGCCAATTCCAAACACAAGGGTGTCAACTCAACCTATCACAAGTACTGTTTTTACTGACAGTATTGGTAATTTTACTATTGAGAATGTACCCTATGGCGAGTATGCTGTTCAGGCCAGAAAAGATGATTTTATTTCTGGTTTAGAGTTAACAAACGTTTTAGAAAATTCAGTTGTAAATGTAATTTTTGAATTACTGCCTTCAACCGCTAATAATAAACCACCAACGACTCCTCTATTGGTTGCACCTACCCAAAACCAAGTATTACAGAGTACTGAGGTCGTTTTTGAATTTTTGAGTATAGATCTTGATGGTGATCCTATAATTTATACTTTAGAAGTAAGAAATGATCAAAATGAAGAGGTTTTACTTTTTGAAGATATCACTGAAAATACATTTACATACTCTCAACTTCAACTTGGCGTTCAGTATTTTTGGCAGGTAACTGCTACTGATAATATTAATAGTCCTGTTTTAAGTCCTTTGGGAACTTTCTCAGTGATTAATGCAAATGTTGATAATAGATTTTTATTCGTTCGCACAATAAATGGGAATAATGTTATATTTTCAGCAGATGACTCAGGGAATGAATTTCAACTTACTTCAGATGATTTAAATAGTTATAGACCAAGAAGGAATGTAGCTGCTAATAGAGTTGCATTTTTGCAGTCTGACGGAGCAGCAGTTGATATTTATACGATGAAAAGGGATGGTTCTGATAAAGTTAGGGTAACTTCAACTGTAAAACCAAACGGATTTAATCTTAATGAAATTAATTTTTCATGGCCTCCTACTAGTGATAAAATTTATTTTCCACAATTAGATAAATTGTATAGGATTAATTCTAATGGCCAAGGCCTAGAATTAGTTTACCAAACAACAGACGGTTCACTTATTTCTGAAGTAGCTGCAAGTGAAACAGCTAATATTATAGCCTTAAAAACAAACAACCTTGATGGTTATAATGTATCTATTTTTACAATAGATTTTGATGGGAATATTTTGGATACTGTAATATCAGGTGCACCTGGTGCTGCTAGTGGATTAAATATATCAGTTACAAATAAATTGTTACTATATAGTTATGATGTATCGGAGTTTCAAAATATAAGTTACAGAAGATTGGACTCTCGTATTTTTGTTTATGATTGGGATTCTGATATAACTTATGATATTTCACAATCCAAACCGTCAGGTACTAATGATTTAGAACCTGTTTTTTCGCCCAACGAGGCTTTTGCAGTTTTCACAAATACATCAAACGATGGAATTTCACAAAAGAATGTTTATGAAACAGGAATTATTTTAGAGGATGATACGGATAATACTAGATTAGAACTCTATACGAATGCATTTATGCCAGATTCTGAATAGAATAAAATAAATAAATAAAAAAAAGCTCACTTTTGTGGGCTTTTTTTTATTGCTTACTTTTGCAAACTAAGCTATTATAATGAACCAAGAAATTTCAAAGAGATATGCGCAAAGAGGTGTTTCTGCATCAAAAGAGGATGTGCACAACGCTATTAAAAATGTTGATAAAGGATTGTTTCCTCAAGCATTTTGTAAAATCGTACCGGATTATTTAACTGGTGATGAAGATTATTGTTTAGTAATGCACGCAGATGGTGCAGGAACAAAATCTTCCTTAGCTTATATGTATTGGAAGGAAACAGGAGATCTATCTGTTTGGAAAGGCATTGCACAAGACGCTTTAATTATGAATATTGATGATTTATTATGTGTGGGTGCAACAGATAATATTATGCTTTCTTCTACCATAGGACGGAATAAAAATAAAATTCCAGGTGAAGTTATTTCTGCTATAATAAATGGATCTGAAGAATTATTAAAAGACTTAAAAGAATTTGGAGTAACTATTCATTCTACAGGAGGAGAAACTGCAGATGTTGGAGATTTGGTAAGAACTATCATCGTAGATTCTACGGTAACTGCTCGAATGAAACGTACTGATGTAATTGATAATTCAACTATTAAAGCTGGAGATGTAATCGTTGGGCTGGAGTCCTTTGGTCAAGCTTCTTATGAAACAGAATACAACGGTGGTATGGGAAGTAATGGTCTTACTTCTGCACGTCATGATGTTTTTGAAAAATATTTAGCTACTAAATATCCAGAGAGTTTTGATCAAGAAGTGCCAGAGGATTTGGTGTATTCAGGATCTAAAAAATTAACTGATTTAGTGGATGGTTCTGATTTGAATGCAGGAAAATTGGTTTTGTCACCTACGCGAACGTATGCTCCTATTATTAAAAGTATACTTTCAAAATATACCAATAAAGAAATTCATGGTATGGTTCATTGCAGTGGTGGGGCTCAAACTAAGATTCTTCATTTTGTAAAAAACCTTCATATTATAAAAGATAATTTATTTGGAGTACCCCCTTTATTTAAATTAATACAAGCGGAAAGTAAGACCGATTGGAAAGAAATGTACCAAGTATTTAATATGGGACATCGCATGGAATTGTATGTTCCTCAAGAAATAGCAGATGATGTCATCGAGATTTCTAAATCATTTAATGTAGATGCAAAGATTGTTGGAAGGGTAGAAGCTTCAGAAACAAAAAAGTTGACTATTAAAAGTGAATTTGGAGAGTTCTTTTATTAACAAACATATTTTAAAAAGAAGAATTTAGTTTTTTCTATTCTGTTTACTTAAGTAATTAGAAAGATTGTAAATTTGTAAGACAATAAAATTTTATGTTAGAAAAACTTCAAATAGTAAAACAACGCTTTGATGAGGTAAGTGATTTAATTATTCAGCCAAATATAATTACAGACCAACCACGGTATATTCAATTAAATAAAGAATATAAAGATTTAAGATTATTAATGGATAAGCGTGAAGAATATGTTACGTTAACCGATAATATTAATGAAGCTGAAGAAATTATTTCTGACGGCAGTGATGCCGAAATGGTTGAAATGGCAAAAATGGAGATGGACGATGCCAAAAATAGAATTCCTCAATTAGAAGAAGAAATAAAATTTTTATTAATACCTAAGGATCCAGAAGATGCTAAAAATGCAGTAATGGAGATTAGAGCTGGTACTGGTGGAGATGAAGCTAGTATTTTTGCAGGTGATCTTTTTAGAATGTACACAAAGTACTGTGAAGGTAGAGGTTGGAAAACGAGTGTAGTAGACTTTAGTGAAGGTACAAGTGGTGGTTTTAAAGAAATTCAGCTTGAAATTAATGGAGATGATGTATATGGTGTATTAAAATTTGAAGCTGGAGTACACCGTGTTCAAAGAGTTCCGCAAACTGAAACGCAGGGTAGGGTTCATACAAGTGCGGCAACTGTTATGGTGTTTCCTGAAGCCGAAGAATTTGATGTGCAAATAGAAATGAAAGATGTAAGAGTTGATTATTTCTGTTCTTCTGGACCTGGTGGTCAATCGGTAAACACAACCTATTCAGCAGTTCGTTTAACACATGTTCCAACTGGATTAGTAGCGCAATGTCAAGATCAAAAATCTCAACATAAAAATAAAGAGAAAGCTTTTAAAGTACTTCGTTCTAGATTGTATGACCTCGAGTTGGCTAAAAAACAAGCAGAAGATGCTTTAAAAAGAGGTTCTATGGTAACAAGTGGAGATCGTAGTGCTAAAATTAGAACTTATAATTATTCTCAAGGTAGAGTTACTGATCATAGGATTAATCTAACATTATACG
>CAJXVL010000094.1 GCA_913061205.1 uncultured Flavobacteriaceae bacterium
TATATTAAGAAAAATAGTTTTTCTTTTTTAGAAGATCCCAAATTAATTTTGGGATAAGCGATTCACACAATTTTGTTTTACAAAATTGGTTTTCTGCTTACTTTACTTCTTCGAAATCTACATCTTCAACATTGTCTCCTTGAGCATCAGCTGCTTCTGGTTGCCCTTGTTGTGATCCAGCTCCTTCAGCTCCACCTTGTGCAGCCATTTCTTCAGATGCAGCTTGCCAAGATTCGTTGATTTTTGCTAAAGCAGTATCAATAGATGCTAAATCTTTAGATTCATGTGCAGCTTTTAATTCAACTAAAGCCGCTTCAATTGGTGCTTTTTTATCGTCAGATAATTTATCACCAAATTCAGTTAATTGTTTTTCTGTTTGAAAAATCATAGAATCTGCTTCGTTGATTTTTTCTGCAGTTTCTTTTGCAGCTTTATCAGCATCAGCATTTTCTTCTGCTTCTTGTCTCATTTTAGCGATATCATCTTCAGATAATCCAGAAGAAGCTTCAATTCTAATTTCGTGAGATTTGTTTGTTCCTTTATCTAAAGCCGAAACTTTAATAATACCATTTGCATCAATATCAAAAGTAACTTCAACTTGAGGTACACCTCTTTGTGCTGGAGGTAAACCATCTAAATGGAAACGACCAATTGTATTATTGTCTGCAGCCATAGTTCTTTCACCTTGTAAAACATGAATTTCTACTGATGGTTGATTGTCTACTGCTGTAGAGAATACTTGAGATTTTTTTGTAGGAATAGTTGTGTTTGCATCAATTAATTTAGTGAAAACATTCCCCATTGTTTCAATACCTAAAGATAAAGGTGTAACGTCTAATAACAATACATCTTTAACATCTCCAGATAAAACACCACCTTGAATTGCAGCTCCTAAAGCAACAACTTCATCAGGGTTTACACCTTTACTTGGCGTTTTTCCAAAGAATTTTTCAACAGCTTCTTGTACAGCAGGTATTCTTGTAGAACCACCAACTAAAACAATCTCATCTATTTCATCTAAAGATAAATCAGCATTTCTTAATGCAGTTTGACATGGTTCTATTGTTCTTTTTATTAAATCGTCAATTAACTGCTCAAATTTAGCTCTAGTTAAAGATCTTACCAAGTGTTTTGGTCCGCTAGCAGTAGCGGTAACATATGGTAAATTAATTTCTGTTTGTGCTGCAGCAGATAATTCAATTTTTGCTTTTTCTGCAGCTTCTTTTAAACGCTGTAATGCCATTGGATCATCACGTAAGTCTATAGACTCATCATTCTTAAATTCTTCAGCTAACCAATTAATAATTTTTTGATCAACATCATCTCCCCCTAAGTGTGTGTCACCATCGGTAGATAATACCTCAAATACGCCGTCTCCTAATTCAAGGATAGAGACATCATGAGTACCACCACCAAAATCAAATACTACTATTTTTTGGTCTGTTCCTTTTTTGTCCATTCCGTAAGCTAAAGCAGCTGCGGTTGGTTCGTTGATAATCCTTCTAACTTTTAATCCAGCGATTTCTCCTGCTTCTTTAGTTGCGTGACGCTGACTATCGTTAAAATATGCTGGTACTGTAATTACAGCTTCCGTTACACTATGTCCTAAATAATCTTCTGCAGTTTTCTTCATTTTTTGAAGAATCATTGCAGAAAGTTCTTGTGGAGTGTACATTCTACCATCAATATCTACACGAGCAGTATCGTTGTCACCTTTTACTACTTTATAAGCAGCATGTTTTGCTTCTTTGCTGGATTCAGTGAACGTATTTCCCATAAATCTTTTTATAGAAGAAATAGTTTTTGTTGGATTAGTAACTGCTTGTCTTTTCGCAGGATCTCCAACTTTAATTTCACCATCTTCTACAAATGCAATAACTGAAGGTGTTGTTCTTTTTCCTTCAGCATTAGGAATTACAGTTGGTTCACTACCTTCCATTACAGCCACACAAGAGTTGGTTGTTCCTAAATCGATTCCTATTATTTTACTCATAACTATAAATTATATTTTTATTTATCAATAATTTCAAATCTCAAAAAATAATGAGACATTTACTGTATGGCAATCTTTATGCCAGTAGATTTGATATGACAGGGTGGCAGATTTATTTTTAAAAAGATAATTAATTTTAATACTTATTCGCCTTTACCGTTAATAATTCATTCCATTGTGTAGTATAACGAGGACTTCGATCTTTTTTTGTTAATTCCCATTCTTTTATCCGAGTTCCAACCAACCCTGAAAACAAAGTAGATTTTCCATATTTCCTGTTCATCATGTCAAAAACATTCATCAACTCTTTTTTATCCCATCGTGGAGCTGCTAAAAATAAATTACCCTGCACATATTCTCTCGGAATGATACCGCTTAAACATACCCCTACTTTTTTAAATCGGTAGCCCGGTTTATAAATAGCATCCAACGCTTTTTTTGCTTCTGAAATTAAAACAAATGTATCGCTCGTAGGAATACTTAAGGTTACCGTAATACTATTAGAGTATTGTTTATCGCGGTCACTAAAGTAATTGGTATGTAAAAAGACCTGAAGATAGGTTGCACAAGATTTTTGATTCCGAAGTACTTCGCTAACCTCGCTAATATAATAAGCACAAGCCTCTTGAATCATTCCTAAATTTTCTATTTTTTTTCCAAATGATTTTGCAGTACCTATTCCTTGTTTTGGCTTGGGCATCGTTTTAAATTCGATACTTGGTATCCCTTTTAATTCATTCCAAATACGAACTCCTACCACCGTCATATTTTTCCGAACCCATTCTTCTGGAAGTTGCGTAAATTCATAAGCAGTAAAAATTCCAATATTTTTTAGACGCTTTGCATGCTTACTCCCGATTCCCCATACCATTTTTATAGTTGCCCATTTTAGTGCCTCTATTCTTTTTTCTTCGGAATCAATCACAAAAACACCTTGGTTTTCTGAAACACGTTTCTTAGAAATTCTATTTGCCAATTTTGCCAATACCTTAGTGGCTGCTATTCCTACTCCTACAGGAAGTCCTGTATACTCAAAGATGGCATCTTTCATCTGATGACCATATTGATTCAATGAAAAATACTTCATTCCTGAAACATCTACAAAAGCCTCATCGATACTGTAAATTTCAACTTGTGGTGAAAAAGCACTAAGAATATTCATCACCCGTTGTGACATTTCGCCATAAAGGGTATAATTAGAAGAAAAAATCGCAACGTTATTTTTAATTAATTGCTTTTTAATTTTAAAAACAGGTTCAAACATTGAAATTTCTGAAATAGCCTTTGCTTCTTTATTGGCAGCAATTATACAACCGTCGTTATTACTAAGAACCACAACAGGTTTTCCCCATAAATCAGGACGAAATACTTGCTCGCATGTAGCGTAAAAACTATTACAATCTACCAAAGCTATCATCGAGCGTAATGAATAATATAACGAATCAATCCCCAAAGGATGAATTCGGTTTCTAAAAATACTTTAGGAAATTTAACCACTTTAAATTCTCCGTCTATGATCACCAATACCAAATCATCTTTTTTAGGTTTTAATGATCGATCAATTAATAATACATCATTATTCCAAATATTGTAATATGAAAGTTCATCCCCAGCTATTCGCACAAAAAAAGTAGCATCACGATTGGCTATTAATTCTTTATGCAAATCGATACTAGGTTCCGCATAATGCGTCGCAGGACTAGGAAAACCTGTTTGTTTGGACACCTCTGGAGCATGCCTATTCTTTACTTTACTAAGTTTTCCTGATGAGAATATTTCCATTCTTCAAAATTATGGAATATATCCATAATAACTATGGATTATTTCCAATATTTTTCAACAAATACTACCTTTTTAAATTCATTGAATTACATCTTATGTCGATTTTCTAAAAAATAAGCACGAAGCTTATTAGTGTTTTTAACGTTTTAAAAACTAGTATTGATTCTTTAGCGATGTGCCTCAGGATTTGACCTGCTTTAATTGATGTATTAAAAATAGAATAGTAATTTGATTTAGATCGATCTATGCGTTTTTATTTTTTTTAATAGAAAAAACTGTACTCTATAAATTATGTTCTTTTAATGCTTTATAGACTCAACTCTATTAGCTTTCCTAAATAAAAAACAGGTTTTAAAAGGTGAAATGAAAGGTGAAAAAAATAAGCTATAAATAAGGTGTATGCTAAAAACTAATTGACATCAAAATTTTCAAAGTTTTTTAAAAGAAATGAATTTTTAGAATCCATCTTAAAATTACGTTCCAAAATTAGTACATTTACCGTCCAATTCTGTTAAACTTATGAGTACAGCTAAAAAAGAGTATAAACGCATTACTATCAAAACATTGGTAGATATGAAAAGTAAAGGTGAAAAAATTTCGATGCTAACGGCATACGATTACACTATGGCAAAGATTGTAGATAATGCTGGTGTTGACATCATACTAGTAGGTGATTCTGCTTCCAATGTTATGGCAGGTCATGAAACTACACTTCCTATTACTTTAAATGAAATGATTTACCATGCTTCCTCAGTAGTGAGGGCTATTGATCGGTGCTTAGTAGTGGTTGATTTACCTTTTGGAACCTATCAAAGTGATCCTAAAGAAGCGTTAAGATCTGCTATTAGAATTATGAAAGAAAGTGGTGGTCACGCCGTTAAACTTGAAGGTGGAAAAGAGGTTAAAGATTCTATTAAAAGAATATTAAATGCCGGAATACCTGTTATGGGACATTTAGGCCTTACACCACAATCTATATATAAATTTGGAACCTATACCGTTAGAGCTAAAGAAGAAGAAGAAGCAGAACAACTTAAAAAAGATGCCTTAATGCTTGAAAAAACTGGTTGTTTTGCTATTGTTTTAGAGAAAGTACCCGCTAAACTAGCTGAAGAAGTTGCCAAAAGCATTCGAATTCCTATTATCGGAATTGGTGCTGGAAGTGGAGTTGACGGACAAGTTTTGGTAACACATGATATGTTAGGAATGACCCATGAGTTTAATCCTCGTTTTTTAAGACGCTATTTAGATATGTATCACGAAATGACTAATGCTTTTGAAAATTACATTAAAGATGTAAAAAGTGGTGATTTCCCTAATGAGAAAGAGCAATATTAATATAGTGAGTAGTGAGTAGTGAGTAGTGAGTAGTGAGTAGTGAGTAGTGAGTAAAACAAAAATAATTTGTCTTCAAAAATAATTTCAACTAAAGATAATCTTCAAGTTATATATGAAGACAATCACATTATTGCTGTCAATAAGAGAGTGGGTGATATTGTTCAAGGAGATAAAACTGGTGATACTCCACTATCTGAAGTCGTTAAACAATACATTGCAGAAAAACATAACAAACCAGGAGCTGTATTTTTAGGAGTGGTTCATCGTTTGGATAGGCCTACCAGCGGTATTGTTATTTTTGCTCGTACCAGTAAAGCATTGTCAAGGCTAAACAAACTTTTTGCAGAGCGAAATACAAAAAAAACATATTGGGCAATTGTAAAAGATGAACCCACTATTGCCTCCGATACGTTAATTCATTTTTTAAAAAGAAATCCTAAACAAAATAAATCGCATGCTCATAAAAATGAGGTTCCAGATAGTAAAAAAGCCATTTTAGATTACCAAGTTATTAAAAAACTAGATCGATACTCCTTATTAGAAATTGATTTAAAAACAGGGAGACATCATCAAATCAGATCACAATTGTCATCTATAGGATTTCCAATTAAAGGAGATTTAAAATACGGTTTTGACAGAAGTAATAAAGATGGAGGAATCCACTTGCATTCAAGGAAGTTATCTTTTACACATCCCGTAAAAAAAGAAGAAATTAATTTAATAGCACCAGTACCAAAGGATCCTCTATGGAAAGCTTGTGTTCTATAATCATATACTTATTAAATTATTTTTTAAAGAAAAAATCACCAAACCAACTCTGTTTTTAACTTGGAATCGTCTAAATAACTTACTTCGGTAATTATCTATTGTTTTAGGACTCAAAAACATGAGCGCTGCTATTTCAGCATAGGTCAATTCACTACATGATAATTGCAGGAATTTCAATTCATGCTCTTCTAACTTAACAGTGGGTATTTCTTTTTTTGACTTTAATGATTTCAATAAGGTATGTGCAACTTTTTCTGAATGATAATAACCTTTTTCAATCACTTCATTTAAAGCTGTTTTTAAAGCATTAGGATGTATATCTTTCAATAAATAACCATTTGCTCCCCTACTTAACATTCCTAAAATAATTTGCTCATCATCATCTACAGATAGAGCTAATACTTTAACTTCTGGATATTCTTTAGATAACCATTCCATCGTTTTATATCCATTCATTAATGGCATGTTAACATCTAGTAAAATAAGATCAGGAATAGATTTATTTGTGATTATTTTTTGCTGTAAATCCATTCCATTTTTAGCATGATACAATACATGGTACCCTGAAAAAGTTTCAATTAACATTTTCAGAGAATCGGCAACTAATAAGTGATCATCGACAATTACTAAGTTATAATCAATTTTTTGTTTCATTTGGAAAAGTATATAGCAGTACTAATTTGGTGCCATTATCAATGATTGAAGTTAATGAATATTTTGCATTCAACAGTGTGGCTCTCCCTTTTATTGTTTGTAATCCAGAACTTTCTGTTTTTTGAAAAGTATCAAAACCAACGCCATTATCTTCTGCAATGATCTCTAAATCATTCGCATTAAAATTTAAAGTTACAGATAAGTTTTTTGCTTTTGAGTGTTTCATTACATTGGCTAAAAATTCTTGATATATTCTGAAAATTAATATTTCATGAGCTGCAGAAATACATGTTATCTTTCCATTAACTTCAAAGGAAGCTTTTAAATATTTAAGTCTGTTAAAACGTTCAACTTCTATTTCTAAAGAACGAATTAAACCATTTTTATTAACCACCTCATTATTTAAAGTTTTAGATAGGTTACGAACTTCTTGTATGGTGTTGCTAAGAACATCACTAGTATCTTTTAATTGTTTTTGTATGGTTCTTGGTGCTTTTAAAAGTATCATATTTAACTGAATACTCAGTACTGATAGTAATTGACCAACATTATCATGTAACTCCCAACCAATATTTTTAAATGTCTGTTCTTGAATTTCTAATTGGGAAGTTGCCAATTCACGTTCATATCTTTTTTCTGCTTCAATTTGTTTTACTAATAATTTGTTTTTACGATTCTGAAAAGCAATAAAAAACCATATTACAAATAACAGTAAGCCAAAAATAACAGCAATGGTATAAATAATTAACACAATTGTTTCTTGAGACATTATGTTTTCCTGTTTTTGAATCATAATTAATTAGTAAGTTAAGCCTATTATATTCTTAGTTCATTGCAATTATTCTTGTTTTTTGAACATTTTAAAAAACCTATGGTAAACAATCCATACATTATAACATTTACAATAGGTACTATAGCTGCTTTAATATTTATAAACAACTCGTTATTGAAGATAAAATATTGAGAGAAAATAGCCATCGGAGTTAATGCTATATTATTAACTAATACCCCAACAGCGATATAAATAGGTAAATATTTTGTTAATGTAAGTATCTTATCACTTTTCAATAAATCAAAAAAGAATAGAAAAATAGAAAACAAAACGATTAATGTTCCTAAAGTACTTGACAAAATAGAGTTTCCATTAAAAAATATTTCGCTACATATTAAGTTTCCAACCCCAACAATTAAGTAACAAAAAATCAACAAATTCATTCTTTGCTTTACTTTATTTTTCATTAAAAAAGAGGTGAAATAATAAAAAAAGAAGCCATAACTAATAAGCATATAAATATTAAACCACCAGTAATTATATTCAAAGCGTCCTGTAACGCATATGAAACTGAAATATTCATAATTTGAGAAATAAGCAATCGGTGAATAGGAACCAATTAAATCAAAAAAAAAGGTAAGCCATAAAAAGTAAACTAAAAATCTATTTGCACTATTAACTTTCAGATTCTTATTCAAATAATAAGAACCTGAAAGTGCGGCAATAAGTTCTACTGATAGACTAGTGATCGCACTAATTAAAAATTGGTAAAAATATTCCAATATTAATAAGCTTCTGGCGGCCAACCATTAGTCCCAAAATTCAAAGGATCAATCCCATAGTTATTGGCAGAGTTACCATTATCACTTTCGGTTGCATTTAAGAATACCGTTGCTTTGTCTGACACTGCATTATTATAAGCAGCAAAATAAACTCGAATTCCTGGCTTAGCGATACGCTGACTTGCAGATTCAGTCTTTACATGATCTATGAACTCTTGTAATTGGTCAATATTAAAAGTTACTGCATTAATATCTCTAGCTCCCAACACTCTTTCTATATCTAAAGCTCTGGTATCATTCCAATTTTTTTGCAATTCTTTTGCTTTAGTTACGGAAATACAATTTTTTGGTCTTCCCATTTTAATATTCTACTTTAGTTAATAATCAACATTTTTACATTTTAACATCGTCTAGTTCTAGTTCTTGGCCTTCTTTACTCATTAATTTTACTTCATCAAAGTCCATGTCCTGTCTCTTATACACATCTGACGCTGCCGACGACTCCTTACGTGTA
>CAJXVL010000095.1 GCA_913061205.1 uncultured Flavobacteriaceae bacterium
TCCATGGGAAATACTCTGGAAAAGTGGAAGTGAAAAATGGACAGTTAGTGGTTGATGATCGCATTATTCGAGTAACCGCAGAAAGAAATCCTGAAGATTTAAAGTGGAACGAGGTCAGTGCAGATGTAGTTATTGATTGTACTGGAATTTTTACAAGCCTTACCAATGCAGATGCGCATTTACGAGCAGGTGCAAAAAAAGTAGTAATTTCTGCTCCTTCCAAAGATGCTCCAATGTTTGTAATGGGTGTCAATCATAATGATGTTAAAGCAACAGATACAATAGTCTCCAATGCATCTTGTACTACAAATTGCTTGGCTCCTCTGGCTAAAATTATTGATGATGAATATGAAATTATAGAAGGTCTTATGACTACAGTACATGCAACAACTGCTACTCAGTTTACTGTAGATGGTCCTTCACGCAAAGATTTTAGAGGGGGTCGTAGTGCATTAACTAATATTATTCCTGCTTCCACAGGTGCTGCGGTAGCTGTTGGTAAGGTGATACCTAAATTAAATGGAAAATTAACAGGAATGTCGTTACGTGTTCCAACTGCCGATGTTTCCGTTGTAGATTTAACAGTTCGTACAAATAAAAGTGCAAGCTATGAGGATATTATGAAATTATTTAAAAATGCCTCTGAAGGAGATTATAAAGGTATTGTTAACTATACGGAAGATGCCGTTGTTTCTCAAGATTTTGTGAGTGATTCTCATACCTGTACATTTGATGCAGGTGCAGGTATTGCACTTAACGATAATTTCTTTAAGTTAGTTGCTTGGTACGATAATGAATATGGTTATTCTTCTAAATTAATAGATTTAGCAGTTCATATTACAAATCTTTAAAAATGATTTTAATTACTGATGGTGGTTCTACAAAATGCGACTGGATCTTAATGGATAAGACTGGTAATGTAGTACTTAAAACAAGAACCAAGGGTTTAAATCCCGCTGTTGTTCCAGAAGAGAATATAAAAGAACGTATTCTTGCTAATAAAGAACTTCTACCTTTTTTAAATAAAATTACCACTGTTGATTTTTATGGTGCTGGTTGTGGTACAAAAACTCCCATACAATTATTAACTAATATTCTTTCTGAAATATTTTCATTTGCAGAAATTTCAGTAAACGAGGACATGATTGCAGCTGTCTATTCAGCTACTCTTGAACCTGGGATTGTATGTATTTTAGGTACTGGTTCGAACAGTTGTTATTTTGATGGTAAGATAATTCATAATGGTATAGAGTCCCTAGGATATTCGTTAATGGATGAAGCTAGTGGAAATTACTTCGGTAAGCGTCTATTACGTGATTACTTTTATAAGAAAATGCCAACTCAGTTGGCTATAGATTTCGAAAACCGTTTTAATTTAGATCCAGATGAAATTAAAACCCATCTCTATAAAAGACATAACCCAAATAGGTATTTAGCATCTTTTGCCGAATTTATTTTTACTTCGAAAGAAGTTAATGGTTACTTTTACAAATTGATTAGTGAAGGGATGTTAAAATTTATAGAATATCGAATTCTTTGTTTTAAAGAATCACAAAATGTACCGATTCATTTTATTGGTTCGATAGCTCATTTTTCAGAAGATATCATAAAAGAATGTATGAAACCTTATAATTTAGAATTAGGCAAAATAATAAGGAGGCCTATTGATGGTTTAATTGAATACTATAAACAACATAAATTACAATAAATGAATCTTCCTTCTATCAATCCCACAACAACAGAAGCTTGGAATAAATTACAGGCACATTTTTCTGAAATAAAAGAGGTCCATATGATGGATTTATTTAAAGATGATACAGAGCGTGTAGATAAGATGAATATTTCTTGGAATGAGTTTCAAGTTGATTTTTCAAAAAATAGAATTACAGATAAAACAATTAATTTATTACTTCAGTTAGCAGAAGAAGTAGGTTTAAAAAAAGCCATCGAACTTCAATTTGAAGGATCTAAAATAAATCAAACAGAAGATAGGGCCGTTTTACATTCAGCACTTCGAGATTTTAATTCCATGAAGCCTGAAGTAAAAAAAGCACTTCAGAAAATGAAAAAAACTTCCAATGCAATTATAAAAGGTGCATGGAAAGGTTTTACAGGAAAACCTATTACTGATATTGTAAATATTGGTATCGGGGGCAGTGAATTAGGACCTAAAATGGTAACTAATGCTTTAAAATACTATAGCAATGCTTTAAAATTACATTACATTTCCAATGTAGATGGTGATCATGTTTCCGAGACTTTAAAAAAACTGGATAGAGAAACCACTTTATTTATAATTGTTTCTAAAAGTTTTACTACTCAAGAAACAATGACCAATGCAAATGCTATAAAAAATTGGTTTTTACAAGGAGCAACACAATTAGATATTGAAAAGCATTTTATTGCAGTTTCCACAAATGAAAGTGCAATTATCGATTTTGGTATATCGAAATATAATGTTTTTCCAATTTGGGATTGGGTTGGTGGACGTTTTTCATTGTGGAGTTCAGTTGGTCTTTCAACTTGTTGTGCAATCGGTTATGATAATTTTGAGGAATTACTTCGAGGTGCACATGAAATGGATTTGCACTTTCGCAATGAAGATTTTTCAGAAAACATTCCAGTTATTTTAGCTTTACTTTCAGTTTGGTATAATAATTTCTTTTCCAGTGAGACAGAAGCCATCATTCCATATACGCAATATTTAGAAGATTTTGTTCCTTATTTGCAACAAGCTATCATGGAAAGTAACGGTAAAAGTGTAGACCGGAATGGAAGTGCTATTAATTACGAAACAGGAACTGTTGTTTGGGGGAATGTTGGTGCCAATGCTCAACATGCTTTTTTTCAATTATTACATCAAGGTACAAAATTAGTGCCAGTGGATTTTATTGGTTTTTCAAAATCACTCCACAATAATAAAAAACAACATGAAATACTAAAAGCTAATTTCTTTTCTCAATCGGAAGCTCTATTACAAGGCACCTACAAGCAAAACGCTCCTAATGCATATAGAGTTTTTACCGGAAACAAACCTTCTAATACTATTTTAGTTAATAGTTTGACACCTAAAAACTTAGGAAGTCTTATAGCTATCTATGAGCATAAGATATTTGTTCAAGGTATCATTTGGAATATTTTTAGTTATGATCAATGGGGAGTTGAATTAGGAAAAAAATTAACGAATCAGTTATTATCTACTTCATAGCAATCAAAATAAATACAGATTCTAGTTAAAGTTTCATTAATTTTTTTTTCTAAAGCCATTAATTTATTAGTTTTAAAAAAAAACCCATGAAAAAAAAATCACTATTATTTGTATTTACTATACTCTCCGTATTTGGAGTGTTGTATGCACAAACAGATTTACAAAGACAAGAAATTAAAGCAAATTATGATCTAGAAAAGTTAAGCATTTTAGAATCAGAAATGACTGAAAAACAAAACCTAAACTATCAAAGAGCTTATGAAATGGCTGATTTATTAGGTTGGGAAAAAATTATTCAATCGCCAAATGGTGGCTTAGCAAAACTCGTTGGTGTTAATTTAAATGATAAACCCTTATATGTTACCACTACTAATAGAGAAGGAGGTATAACTACTAGAGCTAATAAACTTCATACAGGAGGAGGCAACGGATTTGATTTAAATGGAGAGGATATGATTGTGGGAATGTGGGAAGTAGGTGATGCAAATCTTAATCATCCCTTATTAGAAGATAGGGTAATTCAAATTGACAATACCTCAGGTATTAGTGATCATGCAACTCATGTTGCAGGAACTATAATTGGAGGAGGAGCACTTAACGGTGGAGCTACTAAAGGGATGGCTCCTTTAGCTATAATTCATTCCTATACTTCTCAGTCTGACTCTGGTGAGATGATCGCAGCAGCAGCAGATGGCCTGTTAATTTCTAATCATTCATACGGTTATAACATTAATTCTTTCGATTTATGGCAAATTGGATATTATGGAGGTAATGCTAGGGGATTTGATAATATAACCTACAATGCACCCTACTATTTACCATTTCAATCTGCTGGTAATGACCGACAGTCAGGAGCAAATACAGGCAATGGAGGTTATGACTATTTAACGGGAGCTGCGCTTTCAAAAAACGCGATGGTTGTAGCAGCTGTAAATGAAGTTTTAAACTATACGGGACCCAATAGCGTTAATATGTCTTCTTTTAGTAGCTGGGGACCAACAGACGATGGTCGTATTAAACCAGATATTTCTGCTAAGGGAGTTAATATGTATTCAGCTACAGGAGCTACAGGTTATTCTAATTATAGTGGTACATCAATGTCTTCTCCTAATGCTGCTGGTAGTGCTACATTATTGCAACAACATTACAATAATTTAAACGGAGCTTTCATGAGAAGCTCAACATTAAGAGGTTTGGTTTTGCATACTGCAGATGAAGCAGGCACTAGTCCTGGTCCAGATTATAGGTTTGGTTGGGGTTTGTTTAATGCAGAAAGAGCTGCCGATGTTATTTCAGAATCTGGAATATCTTCCACAATTTTGGAGGAAGAAATAAATACAGGTGAAGTTTATACCTATTCGGTTCAATCTGATGGAGTTGATGACTTAATGGTTTCATTGACTTGGGTTGATCCTCCAGGAAATTTATTGCCTAATGGAATTAACGATAATCCTATTCCATCTTTAATGAATGATTTAGACTTGAGAGTCTCAAAAGATGGAGGTGCAACTTACCTTCCTTGGAAGTTAGATGTTGTAAACTATAGTGCTCCAGCTACTACTGGTGATAATTTAGTTGATAATATTGAAAAAATTGAAATTTTGGGTGCTTCGGGTGAATATATTATTCAGGTTTCTCATAAAGGAGCAGCACTATTTGATGGTGTTCAAGCTTTTTCATTAATCGTTACAGGAATTGATAATGAGGAGTTTACGGTATCTTCTCATCAGGGAATATTAGAAGCATGTACTGCAGATGATAGTGCTGATTTTAATATAGATTTAGGATTTAGTGATGGTTTTTCTGATACAATAGATTTTACAGTTTCTGATTTACCATCTGGTACTTCTGGAAGTTTTTCTTCCTCTTCTTTAAGTGATGAAGGAACAACTGTATTAACTTTAGGTGGACTTGGAAGTTTAAGTACTGGTGATTACTCTTTTCTGGTTACTGGTTCTGGATCTTCTGAAACTATTAATTTATATTTAATTTTACGAATATTAAGTGATGAAGTCTCTAATATTCAACTAATTTTTCCTCCAGATGGAGCAGTAGATCAGCCAGTAGTAATAGAATTTACATGGGATCCTGGAGATGAAAGTGTAAGTACTTATGATTTTGAATTAAGTAGGTATTCAGATTTTTCTGAGGTCGAATTTTCAGCAAATGTTTTATTTCCCAATTATTTAGCATTAGGAGTAACAGAAGGAGCTACTTACTATTGGAGGGTAAAATCGAATACTACCTGTGCAGATGGTAACTTCTCAGAAGTTTATACCTTAACAGTAGATGGGATACTTGGAGTTAACGATCAATCAATAGAAGGTTTAGTAATTTATCCAAATCCAACAGCAAATATTTTGAATTTAGATGCAGAAACACCAATTTCTAATGTGGAAATTGTAAACGTTTTAGGACAGGTTTTAATTTCTGAAAGTTCTAATTCAACAATTTCAAATATTGATGTATCAGCGCTATCAACTGGAAATTATTTTATTAAAGTGACTTCAGAAAACAATACTAAAGTATTGCAGTTTTTGAAAAACTAATTAATAATATCATTAAAAAAAAAGTCCTTATCTGTCAAGATAAGGGCTTTTTTCATTTAAAAAGAGGGCCTTTTAGCAATTTAAATTCGTCTAAAATTCCAGATTACAGAAATCAATTGCTTTGACTTCCTCAATTAACATTATATTCTAATAGTTTTTTTTTCTCTTTTTACACCTCCGATATAGAAGGTGCTTACGAAATAACTTTAGAAGGATTTATCAGAATAGGAGAGGCTATTTCATTAAAAAAGACCATAGAAGTTAAAAATTAACTATCTTAGTTTCTTTAATAGCTCTCCTGTTATATAATTTATATAAAATGCTTACAAAAGTATACGGGAGTGCTGTATTTGGTGTTGAAGCCAGTACAATTACTGTTGAAGTTAATGTAGACAAAGGGGTTGGTTACCATTTAGTGGGCTTGCCAGATAATGCCCTTAGAGAAAGTAATTTCCGAATTGCTGCAGCATTACAAAACAACGGTTATAAAATTCCAGGAAAAAAACTAATTCTTAATATGTCTCCCGCAGATTTGCGAAAGGAAGGATCCGCTTATGATTTAACTTTGGCCATGGGAATTTTAGTTGCTACCGGACAAATAAAAGAAAAAATTCCTTTAGAAAGTTATATTATTATGGGAGAACTTTCTTTAGATGGGAGTTTGCAACCCATTCGTGGGGCCTTGCCTATTTCTATTAAAGCTAAAGAAGAAGGATTTAAAGGATTTATTCTTCCTGAAATAAATGCAAAGGAAGCAGCTATTGTTGAAGGAATTGATGTTTTCGGTGTTAAAAATATAAAGGAAGTAATCGACTTTATAAATGAAGGAATTCCTTTAATTAAAACCATAGTTGATATCGAAACTGAATTTAATCACCAATTAGAAAACCCTGATTTTGATTTTGCAGATGTAAAAGGCCAAGAATCTATAAAAAGATGTATGGAAATTGCAGCTGCAGGAGGGCATAATATTATATTAATAGGTCCGCCAGGTTCAGGAAAAACGATGTTAGCAAAACGATTGCCGAGTATTTTGCCTCCCATGACCTTAGGCGAAGCTCTTGAAACTACAAAAATCCATAGTGTAGCCGGAAGAACTATTAAAAAAGGCGGAATTATAAGTGCTCGACCTTTTAGGAGCCCTCATCACACTATTTCTGATGTAGCATTAGTTGGAGGAGGTACTTACCCAAAACCTGGAGAAATTTCATTGTCACACAATGGGGTTTTATTTTTAGATGAATTACCTGAATTTAAACGGGGAGTACTCGAAGTTATGCGACAACCTTTAGAAGATAGAGAAATCACTATTTCTAGAGCAAAGTTTACAATAACTTATCCATCAAGTTTTATGTTAGTGGCTAGTATGAATCCTAGTCCTAGTGGATACTTTAATGACCCTAATGCTCCAATGAA
The DNA here is from genome assembly GCA_913061205.1 of uncultured Flavobacteriaceae bacterium. Lineage (GTDB taxonomy): Bacteria > Bacteroidota > Bacteroidia > Flavobacteriales > Flavobacteriaceae > Marifrigoribacter. The sequence continues at coordinate 7,174 of CAJXVL010000095.1, forward strand.
TTCTACTCCAGCGGAGATGCAACGGTACTTAAGCAAAGTATCTGGCCCATTATTAGATCGAATAGATATTCATATAGAAGTAACTCCAGTTCCTTTTGAAAAGCTGAGTGATGATCGCAAGGGAGAAGCGAGTACTCTTATAAGAGAACGAGTTAACATAACTAGAAAAATACAATCAGAACGCTTTTCAGCATTAGAAAATGTTCATTATAACGCCCAGATGGGCGTGAAGCAGATTAGGAAGTATTGTATGTTGGATAAAGATTCTTTACAACTATTAAAAACAGCCATGGAGCGATTAAATCTTTCAGCTAGAGCTTATGATCGAATATTAAAAGTTTCGCGAACTATAGCTGATTTGGAAGCTTCGGATAGCATTAAGGGTAGCCATATTTCAGAAGCCATTCAATATAGGAGTTTAGATAGAGATGGTTGGTTGGGTTAATTATTATTTAATTATAGATCTAAAGGTAAGATTGATTCGAGGATTGTTTATTTTTTTAGTAGGAGGGAGCCTATGCAACCAATGAGTTTGAGTTTCGTCTTTCATAATTAATAAGCTACCATGTTCTAAATATAACTCTACCTTTTCTTTAGATTCCTTATGTTTAAAAGTAAATTTACGTTCAGCTCCAAAACTTAGGGATCCTATAGCTCCATTTTTTTTAAGATCTTTTTCATCATCACTATGCCAAGCCATTCCTTCATCACCACTATGGTAGAGATTAAGTAAACAAGAATTAAATTGTTTTCCTGTTTTATGTTCAATTAGTTCTTTTAAAAAGAATAATTCTTTAGTCCAAGGCATTGCCTTTTTGGTGATTTTAGAGTAGGTATAAGGAAACTCTTCTTCTCCGTACCATGCTACTTTACGTTTGGTAATTATTTTTTTACCAAACATAATGGCTTCATCGTTTTTCCAAGATATGTTATGAAGTAAGGCTTGATAATAATGATCTGCATCCTTTTGACCTAAAATCTTTCCAAAATAATTAACAGTGCCCTCTTTAGGGAGTAAATTGATGTTTGAATCAAAATCTAAATCAAATAGTTTCATGTTAATGGTTTTTCTTTAAGTTTAACTAAATGGCTTTTACTAAATTTAAAAAACCTCATTTTACTTTTTATTAGTTAAATATAGTAAAGTTTTTTCCAGTTAATGCTCATAAATTAAATAGTTGCTAATTTCAATTATTTGATTTAACAATATATTAAGGGTTAAAAAACAGGGCTATCGTATATTTATAGAACTAACTAATACTAATAAAATGTTAAAATATAATTTAAAATCAACGGTACTTGCAATAGCTTCTTTATTTTTCTTGATAATTTCATGCAAAGATTCTTATCTGTCTCTTATACACATCTCCGAGCCCACGAGACGTAGAGGAATCTCGTA
>CAJXVL010000096.1 GCA_913061205.1 uncultured Flavobacteriaceae bacterium
CATTTCTTGAAATTTCATAACGAATAGCATCTCTAATGGTATCTTCAGAAAAACGCACCACATTGGTTTCAACAGGATATCGATTTGGCGGTGGTGTACTAATAATAGATAAATCTCTAGCAGCCATCAAACTAAATTGAAGCGTTCTAGGTATAGGAGTTGCAGTTAACGTTAAGGTATCTACATTTTGTTTAATGGACTTAAGCTTGTCTTTTACCGCAACACCAAACTTTTGTTCTTCATCAACAATCAATAAGCCCAAGTCTTTAAATTCCACCGCTTTATTGACTAATTGATGGGTGCCAATTACAATATCTAATGTGCCGTTTTTTAATTTTTCTAAAACAGTTGCTCTTTGCTTGGTAGATCTAAATCTGTTAAGGTAATCTACATTTACAGGCATTTCTGCCAAACGTTCAGAAAACGTTTTGAAATGTTGAAATGCTAAAATAGTAGTAGGAACCAATATCGCAACTTGTTTACCATTATCTACGGCTTTAAAAGCTGCTCTAATAGCAACCTCAGTTTTCCCAAATCCTACGTCTCCACAAACCAAACGATCCATAGGACGTTGATTTTCCATATCACGTTTTACATCTTCAGTCGAAGTAATTTGATCTGGAGTGTCTTCATAAATAAAAGAAGATTCTAATTCGTGTTGTAAATAAGAATCAGGATCGTATGCAAAACCCTTTAATGTTCTTCTTTTTGCATATAATTCAATTAAGTTAAAGGCAATTTCTTTAACTCGTTTTTTTGTTTTTTGTTTTAATTTTTTCCAAGCACCGCTTCCTAATTTGTATATTTTTGGAGTGGTTCCATCTTTACCGGTATACTTAGATATTTTATGAAGTGAATGAATGCTGAGGTATAAAATATCACGTTCTCCATAAATTAATTTAATGGCTTCTTGTAATTTTCCTTCTACATCTATTTTTTGAAGTCCTCCAAATTTTCCAATTCCGTGATCGATATGAGTTACATAATCTCCAACTTCTAAATTAGTCAATTCCTTTAAGGTAATCGCTTGCTTTTTGGCGTATCCGTTCTTTAATTGAAATTTATGATAACGTTCGAAAATCTGATGATCTGTATAACAAACATTTTTTTGCTCAATGTCAATAAATCCTTGAAATAATGGGAATACAACCGTTTCAAATTGATCTACTTGCTGTTCGGTATCTTCAAAAATGTCATGAAATCTAAGTTCTTGTTGTTTGCTACTACAGAAAATATAGTTTTTAAACCCTTTTTGAGTATTGGAATTTAAATTCTCAATTAATAAATTAAATTGTTTGTTAAAGGAAGGTTGTGGCTTTGTATTGAAGTTAATATCACTTTCATTTGAAGCATTTATTAACCTAACTTTTGTAAAACCTTCCAGTTCATTTTTAATTAAATCGGAAGAACAAAATAATTGACTTGGACTATTTTGTTTTATTTCTCCATCTAATTTTTTATAGACTTCTTCAGCTTGATGAAAGAGGGAATTGATTCCTTTATAAAAAATATCTTCATTTTTATAAAATATCACCGTTTTTGAAGCGATGTATTTTAAAAAACTAGTCCGTTTTTCTTCCATCATTTTATTTTCCATGTTAGGAATGATGGTAATCTTATTAGCAGGCTCTGTAGAAAGTTGTGTTTCTACATCAAAACTCCGAATACTTTCCACATCATCACCAAAGAACTCGATGCGGTAAGGCATGTCATTACTAAATGAAAATACATCTAAAATTCCACCTCTAACAGAAAATTCTCCGGGTTCAGTTACAAAATCGGTTCGTTTAAAATGGTATTCAAAAAGAACTTCATTAACAAAATCGATTGATAAATCATCCCCAACACTAATTTTTAAGGTGTGTTTTTCTAATTCTTTGCGAGTAACAACTTTTTCAAAAAGAGCTTCTGGATAGGAAACTATAATAGCTGGTTTTTTTCGAGAGTTAATTCTGTTTAAAACCTCTGCTCTAAGTAATACATTTGCGTTATCGGTTTCTTCTATTTGATAAGGTCTGCGATAAGATCCCGGGTAAAATAGCACGTTTTTTTCACCCAATAAATTTTCTAAATCATTAAGATGATAAGCTGCTTCTTCTTTATTATTTAAAACGATTAAGAAAGGTTTTTCTGTTTGTTTAAAGACTTCAGCAATGACAAGAGGATAGGAAGACCCTACCAACCCTGAAATGACAGTCATTTTTTGAGAATTTGAAATAGCTTCCCCTAGTTTTCTAGTGGTAGAAGATTTGATAAAAAGTGAAGAAACTAATGCTTTACTCATTTGGGCAAAGGTAGTATTTCAAATAAAACATTGAAACAACTAAGTAATTAATTTATGTCACAGATTTTACGCTATTAATTTGTTGTTTTCAAAGGGATATTTAATTTCTAAAAAGCTTATTTCCTTTTATCCAAGAAATTTCTGAATCGTAAAAGCGCAAATGATTTTTCACTTCTTTTTCGGAGGCATCTCTTGGGGATTTAGTAATGTAACGAGCTTTGGTATTAGTGAAATTTAAAGTATATTTTTCATCAAGATCGTTTTCTTTATTGGTATAAAAATAAAGCACCTTATTTTTTTCGATTTTCCAAGTTCCTTTTCCATATTGATTTTCTTCCGGGTTTTTGGCACTAATTTTACGATAGTTATGAAAAGTAAAAGTTCCATCAGGACTCAGTTCTAATTGGTATTCAATACTGCCTTCTTCGTTAATATCAAAATGCCTTTTGTAGATACCCGCATACTCTTTAGTTTGCGAATAAATAGAAGTAGTAGTTGTAACTAGAAAAATTAAAATAATAGTTTTCATATTTAGTATTTAAATTACAAAGATGATGTGTCAAATAGTATTTCAAACAAATATATATTAGTTTTTAAAGTTTATTTAAAAAAATTAGCGATTAGAATTGATAAATATTTCCTTCCGTTTAATTTTAAAAAACCACTTGATTAGTTTTATATTTGTGGTATAAATAAAAGATTATGTCATATTACGAATTATTTAAAGAAGGTCACCAAACCAGAAACAAAGCACATTTTGCTTCTATTGCTTCTATTGCTATGTCTGACGGGAAAATATCTGACGATGAACAGGTATTATTAAAATCCTTAGCGATTAAACTAGAAGTTGATGATTCTGATGTTGACAAGATTTTAAATGACCCAACTCAATATCCTATCATACCTTCCAACTCTGTTGAAGAAAGGCTAGAACGTTTACACGATTTATTTGACATGATATTTTCAGATAATAGAATCGATGCAAAAGAATTAGTATTGATAACAAAATATGCTATTGGTTTAGGATATAACGCTACAATTGCAAATGATTTAATACAGAATTCAATCGATATTTATACTGGAAATATTAGCTTTGATGAGTATAAGTATTTAATTAATAACAGATTAAAAAAGTAGATTAATAAGCTATTTTATTATTTTTTTTCAGGAAACTCTTTGATGTAAATATCTTGTTGTGGAAAAGGAATTTCAATTCCTTGCTCTTTAAACTTATTATAAATAGCTAAAGAAATATCACTTTTTACAACCAAACCTAATTCATAAGGTACCCAAAAACGCAATTGAAAGTTTAAAGAACTATTCCCAAATTCTCTGAACAATGCACAAACCTTGGGAGATTTTAGCACATCTTTATTATTATTAGCTACCTCAACCAATATTTTTAGCACTTCATTTGGATCAGAACTATAGGCCGTACCAACTAAAACCTCAACTCGTTTTATGTTATCAGATAGTGTCCAGTTTATTAAGTCGTTAGCTATTAAATTATTATTAGGTACAATAACCTCAGCACCATCAAAAGTGCTAATGCTAGATGATCGTAGCCCAATTTTATTTACCGTTCCTAACAAATTGTTTACTTCAACAGTATCTCCAGGTAAAATAGGACGTTCAAAAACTAAAATTAGTCCTGAAACAAAATTTGAAATAACAGTTTGTAGCCCAAAACCAATCCCCAAACCTAAAGCACCAGCCATTAAATTGAATTTGCTTAAATCTACATTTAGAGAACCGAGTGCCATAATAATTCCAAAAACAAGAATAAAATACCTTATTATTAATGAAATTGCAGCAGGTATGCCTTTGGGAAGTTTTAAAAATTTTAATGAAGAATCTTCATCAAACAAATATGAAATAAATTTTGTAGCAAAATATGAAAATATCAAAATTAACAAAAAGGTTAATATAGCTCCAAATGTGAAGGAAATACTACCCAATTTATAGGGCTCTGATAGATAGTCAGAAACCGATATTGATAAGGGTCTCAATAAATCAGTCATTTTAAGAAAGAACCTACACCAATAAATAATCACAAGTATGTTAATTATTTTTAGTGCTTTTTGTTCTATATTTAGTTTTTTATCCTGTTCATAGGTATCCTTTATACTGAAGTGGCGATGAATTAAGCCAATTACAATTCCACTAACAATGATTAATATTCCATAAAAAAGTATGACTGTTGTAGCACTTTCTACTATTATTTTGATAGTAATATCAGTAAGATTTGTATAGCCTAAAATATTTGAGATTAATGAAATAATAGCTAGAAAATAAATAACAGGAGTTAAATTTAAAAGTAATAACCCAAACTTATCCATTTTTATTTTCTTGGTCTCTAAATAAGGCTTTGTGAATAGATATGTAATTACAATAATTGAAGTTACTTCAAGTAATAAATAGATTCTATATTGAGTAGTTGAAAACCAAATATAAGTTTTAACAGAATCTAAAATAAAAAATAAAATAACAAAATAAAGAATCTTTTTAAAGCGTTTATAAATATAAGGCTGTAAAAGATCTAAAGAAGTAATTAGGGCTAATGTGATAAGAAGATCATTAAATAGCATAGGTTTCTCATCAAAGAAAAAATAAGCAATAACAATTGAAGTAAATACAATGCTAGATAATGAATGATTTAGGATAAGATCTTTTGCATTTTGGAGATCGCCATCTGCTTCATTAAAAGCATAATTGGTAAAAGTTTTTTTCAAGAATATAATTAGCAATACCGCCAAAATTATTAGAGAGAGATAAATATAAATACCTCCTTCAGGTGTGATAATTTTTTTAGAAATTTTTGAAATACTTTCAGAAATCGATTTCATGAAATACTCCTTATTTTCAGATCTATTTGGTGTTTTAAATGAGGATTCCCATAAAGGACCATTGCGTAAATAAAATAGATTATAAATTTTGGAATTTTTCAATTCAATTAATTCATCTATGACTTCGTTAGCAATTATTTTTTGTTTGTATATTTTTGACTCAAGAATTAATAGATTATTTTTTTGATCGACGATTTTATTCTTTATGTTTTTTAAATCTTCCCAATTATTTTTTATACTATTTAAGATTTCTTGAGGTTCTTCTTCAGATGTCGATTTTCCATAAGTTAAGGACCATGTTTGCTCACTAAAAGAAATTAATTCTAATAAGCGTAAATTTCTTTTTTCAGACTGATTAACTGTAGTTCCCCAAGATTTTAAATTAGTTAGATACCCATTCCATTTAATAATTAAGTTGTCAATTTTTTCTCGATTTGGGTTTGATTTAACAAAACTTTTAGATTTTCTTTTTTCAGTTAAAATAAACGTTTTGTATTCTGGAAATAATGAGTCAATTTGTCTGATTCGACGATCTAAAACTAGTTTTCTTTCAGTAGATTTAATTTCTTCTTTAATTTCTTCTGAACTCTGAATAATATTGGTTATTGGAATTGCTTTAGGTATTGATATAAGTGAAGAGTCAATTGCAATACCAGAATCCTTTTGTTGAGAATAAATTGTTGTTGGAACAATTAAAAAAAGGCCTAATAGAATTATTTTGTACAATGAAAAGATTCTAACTAACATAATTATTTAACCATCTAAATTCTTAGATTTTAATACTAAAGCAAAAACCAATAAGTTTACGTTATTCTATATAGTATAAAGTTAAGGAACATATTAAAAATATAATAGATTATCATTCATTTTTTTTCATAAAAGACTCTAAGGTTTCTACCATGTCTTTATTTCCACAGAAAAAAGGCACTCTTTGGTGTAATTCTGTAGGCTTAATGTCTAAAATTCTATTAAAACCATCACTTGCTTTACCACCCGCTCTTTCGGCTAAAAATGCCATAGGATTGCATTCGTAAAGAAGACGCAGCTTACCATTAGGGCTTTTAGAAGTAGAAGGATAAAAATAAATTCCTCCTTTAATCATATTTCTATGAAAATCGGAAACTAAAGAACCAATGTATCTAGAAGTATAAGGTCTGTCATCTTCTTCTTCTTGGCAATATTTAATATATTCTTTCACCCCTTTTGGGAAATGAACATAATTACCTTCATTGACCGAATAGATAAATCCTTTATCAGGGAATTGCATATTAGGATGCGAAAGATAATAGGTCCCAATTGCAGGATTTAATGTAAAGCCATTTACTCCATGGCCTGTAGAATAAACAATCATAGTTGAGGTTCCATAAACAATATATCCAGCGGCAACTTGATTTTTCCCGGGTTGCAAGAAATCTTCAATTGTTACAGGGGTTCCTACTGGAGTAATCCTTCTATAAATTGAGAAAATCGTTCCAACTGAAACATTGACATCGATATTAGAGGAGCCATCTAAAGGATCCATTAATACCACATATTTATTTTCGTTTTTCTTGTTATTACCTTGTATGGCAATAAAATCATCTTCTTCCTCACTTGCAATACCACAAACAATTTCACGATTCACCAAGTTTTTTATAAAAACTTCATTGGCATAAACATCTAATTTTTGCTGGTCTTCGCCTTGAATATTTTCTTCTCCAGCAGTACCAAGTATATCTACAAGACCTGCTTTGTTTACTTCGTGATTTACAATTTTTCCAGCTAATCTAATAGAATTGATAAGCCTTGTAAGTTCTCCAGAAGAATATTTAAATTCACTTTGTTTATTAATAATAAATTCTCCGAGTGTTTTGTTTTGTTGTGTCATTACAATATGTTGTGATGAATTTCTTGCAAATATCGTTAAATTTTAAAGAAATAGAAACGATATTTGTAATTCAAAGTGAAAACTATGAAAACCTTAGTAAGATTAAGTATTTCAACAGATATGCCTCAAGTTTTGAGGCTTATAAAAGAATTAGCCGTTTTTGAAAAAGAACCCAATGCGGTGAAAATTACGGTTGATACTTTAATAAAAGAAGGTTTTGGAAAAAACCCCTTGTTTACTTGTTTTGTTGCTGAAGTGGAAGAGGAAATAGTTGGTATGGCATTGGTTTACGACCGTTTTTCAACTTGGAAAGGACGGAGTGTTCATTTGGAAGATTTAATAGTAAGTGAAAAAATTAGAGGTACAGGAGTTGGAAAAGCACTTTATTCCAAAGTAATAGCATATGCAGCTGCACAAAAAGTAAAAAGATTAGAATGGGTGGTTTTGGATTGGAATGAAGGAGCTATAAAGTTTTATGAAAAGAATGGAGCAAGGATGTTAAAAGACTGGTATATTGTCCAAATGGATGAAGAAGGAATTAAAAATTATATGGAAACTTTAAAATAAGCTGCTTTTTAAAAGTAAAAAAAATGAAGGTATTTAAATTTGGCGGGGCATCTGTAAAAAATGCTGAAGGAGTTAAAAATATATTATCTGTATTAAAAACTACAGAAGAAAAAGATTTGGTAGTTATTGTTTCCGCAATGGGAAAAATGACCAATCATTTAGAATTGCTAGTTGCTAATTATTTTTCAAAACCGAGCGAGGTAGGAGCTTCAATAATTCAGGTTTATGATTTTCATTATCAAATTTTAACAGATCTTTTTAACAACACTTCACATCCAATTTTTAACTTGCTAATAAAGTATAAAAATGAACTTCATTTTTTTTTAGAAAGCAATAAATCAAATGACCATTCTTTTGTGTACGATCAAGTGGTAAGTTATGGTGAATTGATTTCAACTTCTATTGTTTCATCCTATTTATCTTATAAAGAACTCGAAAATAAATTTATAGACGTAAGATCTTGTATTAAAACTAACACAAATTATCGAGATGCTATTGTAGATTGGATAGAAACTCAAAAAAATATTTTAAAATTTGTCCCTAAAAAAGGAATTTGTATTACTCAAGGGTTTATTGCTTCAGAAAACACTCATAACTTCTCCACTACTTTAGGTAGAGAAGGAAGTGATTATACTGCAGCTATTTTTGCTTATTGTTTAAATGCGGAGAGTGTTACTATTTGGAAAGATGTTCCTGGTGTATTAAACGCGGATCCAAGACATTTTAAACAAACTCAATTGTTACATCACATCTCCTATAGAGAAGCCATAGAGATGGCTTTTTACGGTGCTTCCGTAATTCATCCAAAAACATTACAGCCATTGCAGCGAAAAGAAATTTTATTATATGTAAAACCCTTTTATAGCCCCAATAGTAATGGTACTTGTGTAGGGAAAGGAGTTGCTTTAGATCCTTTGGTTTCTTGTTTTATTTTAAAGAAAAACCAAGTACTCATATCACTTTCATCTTTGGATTTTTCATTTATGATGGAAGATAATATTGCTGATG
>CAJXVL010000097.1 GCA_913061205.1 uncultured Flavobacteriaceae bacterium
AGATTCCTCTACGTCTCGTGGGCTCGGAGATGTGTATAAGAGACAGCTTCTGGACTGGTAGTGATCTTATTTTCAGACTTCTTCCGGTTTGTTTTAGACTCTCGTTTCGTTTCTTGACCTTGCTCAAAAGTAGCTTTATCTAATTTAAGTAATTCATGCTGAAGATTTTGCATTTTCTCTAATGTTTTTTGATCAAAACCTTTCTCTAATAACTGTTGTTCTATATTTTCCATTTCACGAAGTAAATCTCCGGTATTTCCTATGTCACCAAATTGATTTATTTTATCTTGTAACTGTTGCCTAAGCATTTGTTGTTCTTTAAATATTTCAAATAATTTGCCGTTTAAGTCTTCTTCGTTTCCATAGCCTTCTTCACCTTTTTGTTTTCCATTTTTTCCATTTTTACCAGACCCATCTCCTTCACCTTGACCCTCGCCTTTTCCCTCTCCCTGACCTTTTCCTTCTTTTCCTTCTTTTCCTTCTTTTCCCTTTCCTTTTCCTTTTTCACCAAGACCATCTTTCATTTTTTTATTAAGACCTTCCTGCTTTTTAATAATATCTGGTAATTGAAACCCTTGGCCCTCTCCTTCACCTTTGCTTTTTCCTTTTCCTTTCCCCTTTCCTTTTCCTTTTCCTGAAATACTCATTTGGTCTTGCATACTTCCTAGAACATCACTTAATAAAATAGCTAATTCGTTAGCGCCAGTAACTATATATTGTTGACTTGAAATTCCTTTTCTAACTTCGTTTTCAGCTAAACGCTCTAAACTCTTGTTTAAATTATAGGTAACGTCCGTTAGATACTTGTTTATCTTTCCACCCAACATTGGCTGTCTTAATGACAATGTAAACAGGCTATCATCCACATGTTCAAAGTTTTGTTTTAATTCATTTTGCCTAATTAATTTTTTTCCAAATAAAGGGCTTCCATAACCGGTAGTTTTAAATTCTCCCATTAAGTCTTCTTGCTCAAAAGAAAAAACTACTAAATTATCTAATATTTGGCGTAGCATTTCCAAATCTTCATCGAGTGTTTCCATTTGACCAGATTGCATTTGCATCTGCATCTGCTTACCCATCTCCTTCATTTTTTGAGCTGCTTTTTTTTGTCTTTTTGAAGCTTCTTTCTTATCACCAGTGTCTAAGTTATCACTCGCCTTTTCTTGTTCTTCTTTAACTTCTTCTTCCCCTTTTTTATCATCGGGAATATCCATAGGGTCTTTTAAATCCTTGTTCTCTTTTTGTAGCTCTTCTTTTTCTTTTGTATATTTTTCAAACTTTTCACTTATTATATCTTGTTCTTTTTTCGTATTTTCTTCTTCTGGAGCGTCAGCTAATTTCTCTTGCTCTTCTGCAAGTTTATTTAATTCTTCAGCTAGCTTTTCGGCCTTTTTAGTGACATAATAGCGTTTGGTTAACTCTACTAATTGCTCAAGATTTTTTTCTTGATTTTTATTTTGTTTAGAAAGCTTTTCTAATTTTTCAGTTAACTCTTCTTTTTCAATTTTTTCTTGAAGCTTTTCAAGCTCGTCCAAAAGTTTTTCATTTTTCTTTAATTGCTCTTCATTTTCTTGAAAGCGTTCCTTTAATTGCTCCTTAAAGGGATCTTTTTCTTTCTTCTCTGGTTGAAAGTTTTCTAAATTCTCTTTTAATTCATTTGAGAATTTTTTCATCATTTTTTCTTGCTGCTTCTGTTTTTTAAGGAATTTTTCGAGTTTCTTTTTATCGTTCCAGTTGAGTTGGTTTTTTTCTTTTTGAATTTTTGATATCTCTTCTAGTGTTTTATCTTGCTGCATCATATTCTCCAAAGACTTATCCAACGCTTTGATGCTTTGGTCCTGGTTTTGAAGCTGTTCGTTTTCAATTTCATCTTGCGTTAGTTTTCTGAAAGAATAAACTGCAGACTTGCTAGATTTAAAATTATGGAGCACATCATTATCAAAAACTTGAAAATAATAATCATAAGAGACTCCATCGGTTAACAATAAATTACCCGGGAAACTATAAACAAACTGGTCAAAATTTGATGCATTTATATTTAAGGGTATCTTTTGTTTCTTCTCTTCTTTTCTTGAAGGATAATAAACTAATTGTAATTTTGTAAGCCCATAATCATCTGATACATTTCCCAAAAAATACATTCTTTGACTATCCGTGCTGTCTTTTTTGGAGGCTACTTTTATTTCTGGATACTCATCTCTTATTACCTTTAAAGTAAATGACAGGTTTTCATATTCTTTTAGATTTTTATTAGATGTCGTGATTGAATAATCTAATTGAGTAGACACCTTTTTTTCAAGATTAAAGTTTTCTTGATTCTGAAAAAATAAATACGATGAGTCCTTTGTTTTTAAAACAACTTTATCGGTGTTTTTTGTTTGAATATTCCATGTAACTTTTGTTCCTTGAGGAATAATTGCATTTCCTGAACTTTCTAAAACCTCATCTTTTTTTCCTGTATAATTGGGATAGTCTAATGTCATTTTAAAATTAACTAAAGAGGGCGTTTTTATAACATTCAAGGTGTATTTTTTAGAACTCACTTGATTGGCTTTTAAACTAAATTCAATTGGCTTTGTCGGTTGCAGAAACGTATGCTCAAAAACTCCGGGAGTAACTTGTATTAAATAATAGGTTTCGTTATTAAAAAAGATGCTGGCGTTTTCTGGTAAATATTCTCCAACCGTTTTAATTTTTAACGTAAAACTCTTGTTCTCTATAGCGCTAAGATAATTGTTTAAAACCTGAAACTTAAAAGGTGCTGGTGGCTCATAAGCAGTATCATAATTTATAACTCTTTTGTAGCTGCTTGAAAAAATTTCCTTTTCTCCTAATACAGTAAACAGTAAAAATATAATTACAGGGACTGCTGCATACTTAAGGTATTTTCTGTTGGTTTTAAAGTTGATGGCTGTTTTAAAAAGAATCGGTTGTAAATCGGTAGATTTTTGATCAATACTCGCAAGTAAAAGTTCGGATTCTCGTTGATTTTGATTCAACTGAATAACGTTTAAAAGCTTATCGCTAACTTCTGGAAAATGATTCCCTATTAATTTAGAGGCCTCTTCGTGAGTTATTCCTTGTTGAAGATTAAACAATTTTGATAAAGGCATGGCTATAAATCGAACGAACAAAGCGGCTTCTACCAATATAAAAGCCCAAAATAAAATAGTTCTTCCCAGGGGGTTTAACCATAAAAAATATTCAATAAGTAAAGTAATAATAAGGTATAAGAGTCCTATAGCGAAAAAAAGAATGACTCCTTTTATTAATTCGCTAGTATAGTATTTCTTAATAAATTGCTCCAGCTTTTGCTGAATTATTGAAAAACTATTCATTGCTTAAATACGATAGATATATAATGCCGAAAATACTATATTAATTTTAATCTGCTTGTTAATATTTTGTTGCAAAAATTAAACCAAATTATACTTTTAATAAGGCCTTCGGGAATTGTACCTTTGTTTCATCATTTTTAAGAATTTACATATGTCTAAAAAAGTAAGAGTTCGTTTTGCGCCAAGTCCAACCGGCCCTTTACATATTGGAGGGGTAAGAACAGCCTTGTTTAATTATTTGTTTGCTAAAAAACACGGAGGAGATTTTATTTTACGTATTGAAGATACCGATCAAAACAGGTTTGTAGAAGGAGCAGAAAAATATATAGTTGAAGCGCTCAGTTGGCTAAATATTTCGTTTGATGAGGGTGGAGGAAAAGGAGGGAAATATGGTCCTTACCGACAAAGTGAACGAAAAGGTATCTATAAACAATATGCTGAACAGCTTATTGCTACTGGAAATGCTTATTATGCTTTTGACACCTCTGAGGAATTAAATTTTCACAGAAAAGATCATGAAGAGAAGGGAAAAACCTTTATATATAATTGGCATAATAGAGAAAAGCTAAACAACTCTATCTCGTTGTCACAGGAAGAAGTGACGGCAAAAATTAAAAATGGCACCGATTATGTGGTTCGTTTTAAAATGCATAATTCTAAAGTGGGCTCAGAAAGCATTATTTCGACACAAGATATTGTAAGGGGTCAGGTATCTTTTAAAAAGGAACTTTTAGACGACAAAGTATTATTTAAAAGTGACGGTATGCCAACGTATCATTTAGCAAATATTGTAGACGATCACTCTATGAAAATCACTCATGTAATTCGCGGTGAGGAATGGCTGCCTTCAGTACCGTTACATATCGCTTTATACCAAGCGTTCGGTTGGGAAGTGCCAGAATTTGCTCATTTACCTTTAATTATGAAACCTGTTGGTAAGGGGAAGTTAAGTAAACGCGATGGTGATAAAATGGGGTTTCCTGTATTTCCAATTCAATGGAAAACTAAAGAAGGGGAAGTGTTTTCTGGTTATAGAGAAGACGGTTATTTTCCTGAAACAGTAATAAATATGCTAGCTTTATTAGGTTGGAATCCAGGTACTGAACAAGAAATATTCAGCTTAAGCGAATTAGTAGAATCTTTTGATTTAGATAGAATTAACAAAGCGGGGGCTAAGTTTGATCCAGAAAAAACAAAATGGTTTCAACATCATTATTTACAAGTAAAAGACAATAAAACGTTAACAAGTCTGTTTTCAAAACTATTAGAAAACAAAGGTATTGTTACTAATAACGATATTTCAATTATAGTGGCATCAATAAAAGAACGTGCTACTTTTGTGAATGATCTTTGGGAGCAAGGCAATTTCTTTTTTGAAGCTCCAACCGAGTATGATGAAAAAGCTTCAAAAAAAGTATTTAAAGAAGGAACTTGTGAAATAATGACCAAGGTGTTAGGTCTTCTAAATGAGTGCAACGAGTTTACTTCAGATGAAGTTTCAAGACGAGTAAAAGAATGGCTTACAAGTCAAGAAATTGGTTTTGGTAAAGTGATGATGCCCTTAAGGCTTTCTCTTGTAGGAGAGATGAAAGGGCCGGACGTGTTTGATATTGCGGCTATTCTTGGTAAAAAAGAAACGATTAGTAGGATACAGAAAACAATCTCTTTTTTGTCTTAAACTGATTTATTAAAGGTAAGACAATTTAAGAGCTGTTTATTTTAAAGTTCTCATTTACTAAATAATTACTAAAAGCTCCACGATTTAAAAAGCAAAAAAAAGGTCGTCGCGCTTATTTTTGGTATTAACTCTTAGGTAAAAAAGAAAATAATTAAACACATAAATTAAGAGAACTTTAAAAGTAATAAAAGCACCTTTTTTTGTATCTTCAACCTTGCGTTTTAATCTATAAACTATTGTTATGAATTATATTGGATTGCTTGTTATTATTGGAATTTTATTATTATTATTTGCTTCGTTTTTTATAGTGAAGCAACAAACTATTGCTATTGTTGAGCGATTTGGAAAGTTTTCTAGAGACTATGGGGCGGGAATTAATATAAAAATCCCTTTTGTTGATAAAATCGCTGGACGAGTAAACTTACGTATTCAGCAGCTAGATGTTATTGTCGAAACAAAAACAAAAGATGATGTATTTGTTCATTTAAAAATTTCAGTTCAGTTTCAAATAAAAAGAGAGGATGTATATAACGCATTCTATAAATTACAAAACCCTCACGAACAAATTACCGCTTTTATATTTGATGTTGTTCGTGCCGAGGTACCAAAAATGATATTGGATAATGTATTTGTTAAAAAAGAAGAAATAGCAATTGCGATTCAAAGAGAATTAAAAGAAGCAATGTTAAATTATGGTTATGACATTGTAAAAGCTTTAGTAACAGATATTGATCCTGATCAATTGGTGAAAATTGCAATGAACCGTATCAATGCCGCTGAGAGGGAAAAAGTTGCTGCGCAGCACGAAGGAGATGCGCAACGAATATTAATTATTGAAAGAGCAAAAGCGGAAGCTGAAAGTAAACGATTACAAGGCTTGGGTATTGCTGATCAACGTAGGGAAATCGCTAGAGGCCTTGAAGACAGTGTTGATGTTTTAAATAATGTAGGCATTAACTCCCAAGAAGCGTCAGCGCTTATTGTAGTTACTCAACATTATGACACTCTTCAGTCTGTTGGAGATGCTACTAATTCCAATTTAATTTTATTACCTAATTCTCCCCAAGCAGGAAGTGATATGTTAAATAATATGATAGCATCCTTTGTTGCCAGCAATCAAATTGGAGAGCAAATGAAAAAAGAAAATGAGGCTAAAGGGATTGTAAATAAGAAGAAAAAGTTGCCTAAGCCACCTCAAACAGATTTTGATTATTAGACAAATTAAAATAACCTTCTAAATTAGAAGGTTATTTTTTTTGCCTCTAATACCAATAACTCGTTTTTATCCTCCAATGCTTTTATTACAAACTCTTTAATTTCTGGAGTTATTTCCTGATTGTTTTTTAGCAATACCCCTAAACTCATAATTGTTACAATCCGAGTGCCTGCTTTTTTTAGGGCGGTTCCAAAGAAAGGCGCTAATTCATTATAAGAGATTTTTGTGGCTAATTCTTGAATTTTTATTTTGACTAATTCTTGTTTTTCAATAGGTAATTTTGTATATTTTTTTCCAAAACGCATAATTTCATTGATAGGCGGAACTTGAAGCGTTTGAGTTTCTAAAACTTGTTTTTGAGTTGGTTTTTTCTTCTCCCACGAGTCCCTTAATCCTACTGTTTTATTAAAAACAATCCTTTCTAAAGTAGTATCATCGTCCACATTAAAATATCCCAATCGTTGAAATTGGAAACTATCTCCTTTTTTTGCAGATGCCAAACTAGGTTCTACAAAAGCTTCTGTAATCGCAAGAGAACTTGGATTTATAAAGTCCATGAACGTTTTATCCTTATGGCTGTCTGGAGATTCATCTGTGAATAAACGGTCATAAGACCTTACCTCTGTTTTTAAAGCATGCAAAATAGACACCCAATGAAGCGTTCCTTTTACTTTTCTTAAGCTTCCTTTGGTTCCGGTTCCACTTAAACTATCGGAATCGTAAGAACATAATATTTGTGTGATTTTTCCTTGACTGTCTTTTAAAACGGAATCAGCTTTGATAATGTATGCGTTTTTTAAACGCACTTCTTTTCCAATACTTAAGCGAAAAAAATTATTGCTCGCGTTTTCCTTAAAATCCTCTCTTTCGATATATAGCTCTTTAGAAAAAGGAACCTCTCTAAGTCCAGCATTTATATCTTCAGGATTATTTTCGGCTATTAATAATTCTTCTTTGCCATCAGGATAATTGGTAATTATTAATTTTACAGGATTTAAGACTGCCATTACGCGTGGAACAATCTTGTTTAAATCTTCTCGAATACAAAATTCTAATAAAGATACATCAATCACGTTTTCGCGTTTTGCAACACCAACGGATTCAATAAACTTTTTAATAGCATTGGGTGTATATCCCCTTCTTCTTAAACCAGAAATCGTTGGCATTCTTGGGTCATCCCAGCCTTTTACAATGTTTTCTTCTACTAACTGGAGTAACTTTCGTTTGCTCATAACGGTATAACTCAAGTTTAGACGCGCAAACTCTCGCTGTTTTGGAGCTAACGGAAGTTCACTTGAGTTCTCCATATAAACCTCGTCTCTAAACCAATTATAGAGCTTTCTGTGGGGTTTAAATTCTAAAGAGCACAAAGAGTGTGAAATTTGTTCAATGTAGTCACTTTCGCCATGTGTCCAATCATACATTGGATAAATACACCAATCGTTTCCTGTTCTATGATGTCTTTTCTTTAAAACACGGTACATAATAGGGTCACGCATAAGCATGTTGGGATCTTTCATGTCAATTTTTGCTCTTAACACGTGATTGCCTTCATCAAACTGACCGTCTTTCATTTTTTTAAAAAGGTCTAAATTTTCTTCAATTAATCTGTTTCTAAAAGGACTATTGGTTCCAACTTGAGTTGGGGTTCCTTTTTGTGATCTCATTTCTTCACTCGATTGTGAATCTATATATGCTTTTCCATTTGTTATTAAGCGAATCGCCCAATCATAGAGTTTTTGGAAATAGTCTGAAGAATATAATTCCTGATCCCATTGATAACCCATCCAAATAATATCTTCTTTAATCGCGTCGACATACTTTTGTTCTTCTTTAGCAGGGTTAGTGTCATCAAACCTTAAGTTTACAGGCGCTTTATATTTTTCCCCAAGTCCAAAACTAATACCAATTGCCTTAGTGTGTCCGATGTGTAAATATCCATTTGGTTCTGGTGGAAAACGAAAACGCAAGTCTTCTTTTGGCATTCCGTTAGCCATGTCTTCTTCAATGAGGTGCTCAATAAAATTGAGAGGTATCGTTTTTTCTAACATCTTTATTTACAATTTAATATTTACAAACGCCCGGCACAAGTTAAGGATTTGTAACTTTGCAAAAATAGTTGAAATGAGCACGATACAAT
>CAJXVL010000098.1 GCA_913061205.1 uncultured Flavobacteriaceae bacterium
TCTACACGTAAGGAGTCGTCGGCAGCGTCAGATGTGTATAAGAGACAGCTATAAAGTAGGTATATTTTTGCTCGAAAGATCAAAACAAGAAATAAATGGGGATAGTAGAAGCTTTTGGATATTTAAGTGCCTTATTAATTGGTATATCTCTAGGTTTAGTAGGAGGCGGAGGTTCTATTCTCGCAGTACCCGTGTTAGCTTATTTGTTTGCTATAAATGAAAAGATGGCTACTGCATATTCTTTATTTATTGTCGGTGCTAGTTCTTTAGTTGGGGGGCTCAAGCAACATCTTAAGGGTTATGTAGATTGGAAAACGGCAATTGTTTTTGGCATACCTGCAATTGTGGGAGTTGCATTGGTTAGGTACTATGTCGTGCCCGCTTTACCTGATGTTTTTTTTAAAATTAATGATTTTGAGTTTACTCGAAGAATGGGGATGTTTGGTTTGTTTGCTTTATTAATGATTCCAGCTGCTTTTTCTATGCTTAAAAAACCTAAAGAGAAACAACAAAATAGTGATGAGGTGGTTAATTATAACTACCTCTTAATTTTAATTGAAGGTTTATTCGTTGGTGGAATTACAGGCATGATTGGTGCAGGTGGAGGATTTTTAATCATTCCAGCTCTTGTTATCTTAGCGAATATGAACATGAAAGTTGCAATTGGCACTTCATTAGTTATTATTGCATTTAAATCATTACTTGGGTTTTTCCTAGGTGACGCGCTAACGATGGATATAGATTGGAAATTCCTTGCTGTTTTTACAGGGATCTCTTTAGTTGGTATTTTTATAGGTAGCTATTTAAGTAATTTTATTGATGGCTACAAACTTAAAAAAGGCTTTGGTTATTTTATATTTATAATGGCAATTTTTATTTTCTACATGGAGTTTTTTATAAAACAATAGATAACCTTCTTATACTTTTTTAAAAAACACTTTTTATCCAGAAGATCTTTTTTATATAGCTATGTTAACCAAGTTGCTATAAAACATATTTAATTAAAATTAAATTATATGTTTTCGATAAACACAAAATAAAAAGTATTAAAAGAGTTTGCGCATGTATAAAAAAATCCTTTAATCTCCCTTCCATATTAATAAATCCCATAAATCAAATCAACACAAATAATCTTATTTATATTTACAAGAGATTTAATATAACAACAATGAAAAAATTACTTTATATAGTCCTAACACTTTTAATCCTTGCTTGTAGTGGCGCTGATAATGAAAATGTTACTGATGCTTGTAACGGTGATAGTCCCGTTTATTTAGCTGCTAATGGAGTTACTATAAAGGCTTGTGCAAACTCAAATGTGGGTGATGAGGGAGTGATAGATGGCATTACGTACACTGTAGTTGACGAGGAAATGTTACTAGAAATGGTTGAAAATGGAGAGGATGTAACCAAATTAGCGACAACAAAGGTTAATTTTATGTCCTCTATTTTTTTTCAAAATTCTTCCTTTAACCAAGCAATTGGAAATTGGGACGTAAGTAATGTAACTAGTATGGCGGGGATGTTTAAATTGGCTGATTCCTTCAATCAACCCATCGAGAATTGGGATGTGAGTAAAGTTACTAATATGATATTTATGTTTTCAGGTACTACTAATTTTAACCAAAACTTAAGTTCTTGGAATGTTGATAATGTTATAAGTTGTTCTGATTTTAGTATCGATAGCCCTCAATGGACCGAACCAAAACCTAGTTTCACTAACTGTAATCCTTAATCCGATTAATAGATTATAAACCCTTACTTTTAGTATAGGGTTTTTGTGCATAGTAAATTCCTTTAGTTCAGAGTAGTTGTTAAATCGACCTTTGAGAAAACTACTAAAGTAGAAAAGAACATAAATATCTGTCAATTGTCTGCCAATTTTTTGGTTTTAGAGTGTTCATTGAGATGTTTGTTATCAGATAAGTAGAAATCTTTTAAGAGGCTTTCGAGACTGGTTAGAGTGGGAGAGCCACAAAAAAAGGCTTACATCGCTGTAAACCTTCTATTTAAAAGTGGTCCCACATGGGCTCGAACCATGGACCCCCTGATTATGAGTCAGGTGCTCTAACCAGCTGAGCTATGGGACCGACATTCAGATTGCAAATTTAAAACTCTTTATATATTCCGCAAGCTATTTTATTGTTATTTTCTGTCTTGACATAATTCAACCAATACACCCGCTGCAGATTTAGGATGTAAAAATACCACTAACTTGTTATCTGCACCCTTTTTAGGGGTTTCGTTCAACACAATAAATCCCTCGTTTTTAAGTCGAACTATCTCAGACTGTATGTCGTCTACTGCAAATGCAATGTGATGTACTCCTTCTCCCCTCTTTTCAATAAACTTAGCGATTGCACTGTCCGGATTGATTGCTTCTAATAACTCAATTTTACTATCTCCAATCTTAAAAAAAGAAGTCTTTACTCCTTCGCTTTTTACCTCCTCCATTTTATAAGGAGAAGCTCCTAACAAACTGGTGTAAATTTGATTTGCATTTTCTATACTTTTTACTGCAATCCCAATGTGTTCTATTTTTTTCATAGTTAATTATCTAAAGCGTTACAAAAATAAGAATTCTAAAGGGCTTTTTACTTTCAAACTAGCTATTTAAATGGTCATCTTTATTAAATGTAGTATTTTTGCAATATGAATGAAACTAATAGGCAAAAAAAGATTGCAGGAGTGCTACAAAATGATTTAGCGTTAGTATTGCAAAAGATGTTGCGTGAATCAGGGCAATTAGGAATTATTATTTCGGTTTCTAAAGTTACCGTTACTACAGATCTTTCTTTATCAAAAGTATTTACCAGTGTTTTTCCACCCGAAAAATCTGATTTAATTGTTAAAGAGTTAAACGAATTAAAGCCTAAAATTAAACATCAAATAGCACAAAAAACGAAACACCAGCTTCGGAAAATGCCAGATTTAGTGTTTTACAATGATGACTCTCTAGAGTATATAAACAATTTAGAAAATGCAGTAAGAGGGAAAGAAAACCCTATTAAGGATACTGATTTATTGGATAAAAGAAAAAATTTATAATTGAATTTACCCCTCTACATTGCAAAGCGTTATTTATTTTCAAAAAGCAGTAAAAATGCAATTAATATTATTTCAAGAATTGCAATTTCTGCAGCTGTAATAGGATCTTTAGCATTATTTATAGTATTATCTGGGTTTTCTGGTTTAAGAGGTTATAGCCTTCAATTTACCAATGTTTTTGATTCAGATTTAAAAATATATCCAGCGAATGGCAAAACATTTTCATTTTCTAAGTCTTCGGAAGAGGAACTGAAAAAAATAGAAGGTGTTGAAGCCTTTTCAAAAATTATTGAAGAACGTGTATTTCTTCAATACCGTGGGAAAAACCTGATTGCTCTAATTAAAGGAGTGGATGAAAGTTTTAAAAATGTGATTCCAATTGATAGTATTTTATTTTTAAACAAGTGGTTAACACCGGATAAAGATGAGGTGGTAATTGGACTTGGTATTTCACAAAAGTTATCTATGGGAGTACTTGATTATGGTAACTTATTAGAGATATATGTACCCAAACCTGGAACTGGACAAATAATAAATCCAACAGATGCCTTCACAAAAAGAAAAGTTGTTGCTTCTGGCATGTATAGTGTAAATTCAGACCTAGATAGTAAGTTTGTGTTTTCTGATATCGAATTTGCCCAATCTTTATTAAAATTAGATGCTACAAAGGTTTCTGCCTTAGAATTAAAACTAATCCCAAATGCTGATTCAAAAAACATTCGAAAACAACTAAAAGCCGTTATTCCGGATGAAATTATTATCAAAAATAGGATACAACAGAACGATGGGCTTTATAAGATGCTGAATATTGAAAACTTGTTTGTTTACATTTTTGTTAGCTTAATAGCTGCAATTGCTATTTTCAATATTGCAGGGACTATTATTATGACCATTCTTGAAAAAAGAAGAACAATTAAAACGCTTTCCGCTTTGGGATTGACAATTAAAGAAATTAGAAAAATATTTTTTTACAAGGGAGTGTTAATGACCTTAATCGGCTTATTAATAGGTCTTTTATTAGGAGTCATTACTGTTTTTTTACAACAAAAAATTGGATTTATTCCAATTACGCCTAGCTTGCCTTATCCTGTAAAATTGGAACTTATTAATGTGGTCATTGTATTTATTACCATTTTAGTGTTGGGTGGTTTTGCTTCAAAAATTGCAGCAACCAGAGTTTCTGAAAAACTGATTTCTTAGGCAAACTGAAACCCTTTAAATTTTTCTGCAACTTCATCAAGTGCTTTGAAAACATCTATTGATTCGTCACTCGTTACCATTTTCATCCTATATTCCTTAAAATGTGGAATGCCTCTAAAATAATTGGTATAATGCCTTCTAGTTTCAAAAACTCCTAACTTTTCACCTTTCCAGTCAATTGCCATTTGTAAATGTCTTTTTGCGGCATAAATACGCTCTTCCATGGTTGGTTGTGACAAATGTTCTCCCGTTTTTAAATAATGCTTAACTTCTCTAAAAAACCAAGGATTCCCAATGCTTGCCCTGCCAATCATTGCTCCGTCAAGCCCGTAGACATCTTTCATTTCTTTAGCTTTTTCAGGAGTATTAACATCACCGTTCCCAAAAACAGGAATGTGCATTCTGGGGTTGTTTTTTACTTCAGCAATGGGAGCCCAATTAGCTTCTCCTTTATACATTTGTTTTCGCGTTCTTCCATGAATAGAAATTGCTTTACAACCAATGTCTTGTAACCTCTCAGCAACTTCTACAATCTTTATGGTTTCTTCATCCCATCCTAAACGAGTTTTTACAGTAACTGGCAACGAAGTATGCTTTACCATGGCTTCTGTTAACGAAACCATTAAGTCAATATCTTTTAAAATTCCTGCTCCTGCTCCTTTTGAAACTACTTTTTTTACAGGACAACCAAAATTAATATCTATAATATCTGGTTTAGAGGCCTCCACAATCTCTATACTTCTCAACATCGATTCTAAGTTGGCACCAAATATTTGGATTCCTACTGGACGTTCCTTTTCGTATATATCTAACTTCATGACGCTTTTAGCAGCATCACGAATTAACCCTTCCGAAGAAATAAACTCTGTATATACAACGTCTGCTCCTTGTTCTTTACATAATGCGCGAAAAGGAGGATCACTTACGTCTTCCATTGGTGCTAATAATAAAGGAAAGTCGCCAAGTTCTATGTTATCAATTTTAACCATATGTTGCAAAAATAAGTAAATTAATATGCATCTTTTTATTATGAAAAAACCTTTTTATATTTTATAGCTATAAATAAACAATAAGTCTGATTGCATATTTAGAATTCTCGTCTTTTTATTTTAATTAACATTATAAAACGAATCGGTTAGTGCCAATAATATGAAAAAAGGGATCAACGAAAACCTTAAATTAAATAGAAATTACGGTATTTGTAAAGTTTGGAAAGATAGAGACAATTTAACTTAGGTAAAATTGATATTATTAATATTTAAACATGTGATTGGAATCGATAGGGAAAATCAAGGCTCGTATTTTGAAGTCATAGAGGCATTTTAGTTAATCTAACCTATTTTCTTCGTCAGTTTTATAATTTCTTTTATTATTTATTAATTTATAATTCCCAAAGTTATATTTAAAACCAACCCTTACTAATCTTGATTCAGGTTTAGCAAAATAACTATTATCCTGATTGTAATACCTTGAATTTAAAGGAATATTATTGGTGTTAAAAATATCATCTACACCGAAACTTATACTGGCTCTATTTTCCCAAATTGATTTTCTAAATGAAACTGAAAACACAAATTGGTTTTTATAATTGATAGACCCATAAATCATATTAGACATATAGCTTGTGCTGATATCGCTTGTGAAAGTTTTGTCTTTAGATAGAGTTAAACCACTATACATTTCAGCGTAGAATCCATAAGTTTCGTTGGTATAGGTTTCTTCTGCTGGACTATATGTAGCATAAAATTCATTTTGTAAATAATAGGTGGATGTATATACCGATAAATACCACCAAGAAAATAGCGAAGTAGCATAAGAAATATCAAAACTATAATTAACATCTTTAATTATGTTTGTATCAATGTTTTGAGTGGTGCTATTTTCGTTATCTTGAAATGATAAAACCGCTAAAGGGTCTTTATTATAAGTATAATAAGCTTCAAAAGCCCATTTATTGTTTAGGGTATAGCTAATCGCATATTTATCTGTTAAGGTTGGTATCAAATAAGGGTCTCCACTAACTGAAATGTTATCGGTAATAAAATAAGTAAAAGGATTTAAGCTCTGGTAACGGGGACGCTCAATACTCCGTTTATAACTCATCCCAAAAACATTGTTTTCGTTCTTTGTATATAATGCAGCAATTGAAGGGAGAATATTAAAATACTCTTGATTATTGATGGTCTCTGAGGATTTTGAATCTCCTTTTACATCGCTATATTCTCCTCTAAGACCCGCATTAATAGTCCACTTTTTCCAACTTTTAGAATAATTTAAATACCCTGCATAAATTGCTTCTGTGTAAATAAATAAGTCGGAATTAACGTCGTTATGAATTGGAAAGTTATTTTCAAGATCATAAAAATCTAATGTGCTTTCAGTTTTAATATTAGAATACTTTAAACCCACTTCAAAGTTACCTTCACAAATAGTCTTTACGTAGTCTATTTGTCCAGTAAAGATGTCGCTATCTTGTTCTGCATCAGTATAAAAATTAACATTATTCGTTAATTCTCCAGAAGGAAGGGTATAGTTTGTATTTAAAGTTTGTGTTTGACCGTTATCGTATTTAATAAAATTAACTGATGTTTTTAATTCGCTGTCTTGCTCGTTAAGATCTATTTTATGTTCTAGATTAAACGAAAGGTTGGTAGCGTCATTTATTAAATGGCTATTCGTTATAAATAGCGAATCGAGTTCTTTCTGTGCATTAAATATAGCTCCATTTACTTTATTATCAAAAGTTTTATTTGGCGATACCATAGCTGTAGAAGAAAAACTTAAAGTATTCTTTTGATTTAAAATAAAATCTAAATTTAAATTTCCTTGATGTGCATTAGAATGTGAAATTTTTTCAAAATCCGATTCCCATATTGATTTGGTAGTGGTGTTATCAGGGTTAAAAAATCGAATATAATTATCATCCTGTTTATAGTCTTTTCTTGGGCTAAAGCTATAGCTCGCGTAGGCGTTCAGCCAATCATTTTTATAATATTGAGCAGTTGAAAAACTATACTTGGAATACCTTGCTTGTTCCCAAGTAGAGTTTACAGATCCTTTATAGCCAACAGAAACTGCTTTTGAAGTAATAATATTTAATACTGTTGTTCCTTCTGCATCATATTTAGCCGATGGGTTAGTGATTACTTCAATAGATTTTATATTAGAAGCATCCATGCTCTTTAATAAAGACGCCAATTCAGAAGATGTTAAATACACTCTTTTATTATTTATAAATACAATCGGTATCGTTCTTTGAACCTGAATATTATCACCCATGACCAAAACACCAGGTGTTCTTTTTAACAAATTAAAAGTATTTCCTGTTGATAGCGATGTGTTCTCTACGTTAAATATTAATTTTCCTGGTGCTCTAATAATGTCAGGAGCTTTCGCTGTAATTATAGTTTCATCCAATTCTTCTAAGCTTTCTTTTAAAATGATTTTAAAATGAATTGAATCGATAGGGTTGATGGTTTTAGATTCCGATGTAAATCCAACCATAGAAAATCTTATATAATAGTTATGACTTTCTAAGTTATCAATGGCAAATTTCCCGTTAACATCAGTAACAGCACCATTTAAAGGCTGAGAATCTTGGCTTTTATAAACTAGTATATTTACAAATGAAAGAGGATTGTTTTCAGAATCGACAATCTGCCCCTCAATGGTATTATTTTGCGACAATAAAATTAAAGGGATTTGCAAAAAAATCAATAAAAATACTTTCTTCATGTAAAATGTAAATATGGAGTTTATTAAATTTTTCTAAATTTTGTCATGGGGGAGTTGAAAAATATCTGTAGAAAAATAAACTTAATTCAAATATGAGCAAATTATCACTATTAACTGGCATTATTTGCTCTTTTTCGACGAAAAGAGATCTATTTAAATCTATTATGATAAAAAAAATAAAAAAATATGATAAAAATGGATTCTAATTAAGCCTTCTAATTTGGTTCCTTTTATTCTATATTTGCAAATAAATATTGTAGATTTTTTATATGAAAAACATTCGTAATTTTTGCATCATAGCTCAT
>CAJXVL010000099.1 GCA_913061205.1 uncultured Flavobacteriaceae bacterium
ATCTACACGTAAGGAGTCGTCGGCAGCGTCAGATGTGTATAAGAGACAGATACTAGACAGTAGTCTTTTTAAGACATTAATTTTGAACAATAATTATATTTTAAGTCCATACCATTTTTATGCAAAACATTGTTTTTGATTTTAAATAGCAATGACTCAAAACAATTTATCTTATCTTATTTATAATTTGCAGTATTCGTCTTATTTGACAAATATGCCGCTTAATCGTCATGTTGTTTTACTAACCTTTTGTGATTAATATTTAAAAAATATTAATACTTTCGTAGTGAAATAATAAAAAATAAAAAAATGTTTAAAAAATTTACAGTCACTGACATATTACTCTTTATTTCAGCAATGATATCATTGATATTTTCTGAGATACTTTATTTTCAAGGAAACAAAGAAGATGGAACTTTTATTGGACTATGGGTCCCATCAATATTAGCATTTGGAATTTACCTTAAACTAATTAACAATACCAAAGATGATTGATTTAATACCATATTTCGCAGGTTTTATAACACTTCTTTTTGGATTCGCGTTTGTTTTCGCAATTAAAGCAGCTAACAAAAGAAATCCAAACAGCAAAAAGAAGGATTAAACAATACAAAGTGAATTTACCGAATGGGATTTGCTACAGATAATTTAACTACGATGTAAGTGTTCTTAAATAATTTTATTTACTTACATTACACTATTAATTCTATTTTAGATTTAAATGCCTAACTAGAATGTATCAAAAAAGTTCATAATCTTGGAGTATAAAAACTTACTACAATTATTGAATAATATAAAAGTAAAAAATAAAAAAAATGGAAGAATTAACAATTTTAGCACAACTAACTGTAGCGATATCTGTTGCTTATGTATGGGTTTTCAGATTTCATAATGTCTTAAAAGAATTTAAAAGTTTTGGTTTAAATGACCTAAGCCGAAATTTTGTTGGAGTGAGTAAAATATCTCTAGCTACTTTGATAGTTGCAGGTATTTGGTACCCATCATTAATTTTTATTCCATCTGTTTTTATGGGACTATTTATGTTAGCCGCTCAATATTTTCATTTTAAAATAAAAAACTCATTTGCGAAGCACCTTCCTTCTCTAATTCTTTTGATTTTATGTGCTTTTATAGCAGTAGAATCAATACAATAAACAAATATGGACATAGATAAAATATGTGTTCTTATATCAAGTTTCTCTTTTTTTGCTTATACCATCTACTATTTTAAATCATCAAAAATGGAAATGGAATTCAAAAGATTTGGTTTAGAGAAATTTGGTCTAATAATCATAACATTACAATTTTTAGGTGCAACAGGTTTAATGGTTGGACTTGTATTTAATCCATTATTAATTATTTCATCTTTAGGTCTTGCATTGCTCATGTTAGCAGGATTTTTAGTGAGATTAAAATTAAAAGATGGTATTTTGGTTTCTTTACCGGCTTTGTTTTATATGAGCTTAAATGCTTATATCTTTTTAACAACAATAAATTAAAAAACCAATAAATTTAATACTAGTAATATTTCGTTTAAAATAATGTTTGATGTTTCTCCTGTTCTTGATAAAGTTTAAATTCTAAAAATTTCTCAATTAAAAATTTACATCCAATCAATAATTACAATTTGTTATTTTTTTTAAATCTGTACCCTTATAATTAAAAAGAAAGTCATGAATAAAGATGAAAAAACAACTCTTATATTTACTGGATCTGCAATCGAAGCACAACCTTTAGTTAATAGTTTAAATGAATTAAACATCAACCCTATAATTAGAGACGATCATCAAAGTGCTATCTTAAGTGGTTTTGCAGCTGGAGTTCCAGGGCAAATAAGAATGTATATCCGAAAAGAAGAAATAATTATTGCTAAATCTATATTGGAGGATTTCGAGCATAACTTCGAAGATTAACTAAGAATACATGTTAGTTCGGATCCCTTTAATCTTATCATCACTCATATACTCTTCAAAGGTCATATAACGGTCAATAACCCCTTTAGGAGTTAATTCTACAACTCTGTTACCAATAGTCTGTGCAAACTCATGATCATGAGTTGTTAACATGACTGTTCCTTTAAAGTTTTTCAAGGTATTATTAAAAGCTGTAATAGATTCTAAATCTAAATGATTGGTAGGCTCATCTAGTTTTAGAACATTAGCACGAATCATCATCATTCTGCTTAACATACAACGAACCTTTTCACCTCCAGATAAAACATCACACATTTTTAATGCCTCTTCGCCACTAAATAGCATTTTACCTAAAAATCCACGAATAAAAACTTCTTCCCGTTCTTCTTCCGTTTTTGCCCACTGACGTAACCAATCTACTAAGCTCATTTTCTTTTCGAAAAACTTTTCATTGTCTAAGGGCAAATAACTTTGTGAAGTGGTAACTCCCCATTGAAACTTACCAGTATCTTGCTTTAACTTGCCACTAACAATTTCATAAAAAGCAGTAGTTGCTCTTGAATCTTTTGAAAATAAAATTATTTTATCTCCTTTATCTAAATTTAAATCAATATTATTAAATAATACTTCACCATCTATAGTAGCGGATAATTTTTCGACATTTAATATTTGGTCTCCTGCTTCCCGTTCAGAAGTAAAAATAATAGCTGGATACCTCCTACTCGATGGTTTAATTTGTTCTATATCTAACTTTTCAATCATTTTTTTACGAGATGTTGCTTGTTTGGATTTTGCAACATTCGCACTAAAACGAGCAATAAACTCTTGTAATTCCTTTTTCTTTTCTTCAGATTTCTTGTTTTGCTGTGCTCTTTGTCTAGCCGCTAGTTGGCTACTTTCATACCAAAAAGTATAATTACCACTAAAATGAGATATCTTACCAAAATCAATATCACTAATATGCGTACAAACCGAATCTAAAAAGTGTCTATCATGAGAAACAACAATCACACAATTATCATAATTAGCTAAAAAATTCTCTAACCAAGAAATCGTTTCATAATCCAAATCATTGGTTGGCTCATCCATAATTAAAACATCAGGATTCCCAAATAAAGCCTGAGCTAAAAGAACTCTCACTTTTTGCTTACCGTCCAAATCTGCCATAGAAGTATAATGCAAACTTTCTCCAACACCTAAATTAGATAGCATCGTAGCCGCATTACTTTCGGCATTCCAACCGTTCATTTCTTCAAAAATTAATTGAAGTTCCCCTATTTTTTCAGCATTTTTATCCGTATAATTTTCATAAAGTTTATCTATTTCAGACTTCACTTTAAATAAATCTTTATTACCCATTACAACAGTTTCCAAAACCATAAAATCATCAAAAGCATTGTGATTTTGTTCTAAAACCGACATTCTTTTTCCTGGAGCTAAATGAACGTGACCAGAAGTTGGATCTTGTTTTCCGGAAATTATTTTTAATAATGTTGACTTACCGGAGCCATTTGCACCTATAATTCCATAACAATTACCTTGAACAAACTGAGTGTTTACCTCATCAAATAATATACGTTTACCAAATTGAACCGATAAATTAGAAACTGAAAGCATAGTTTTTTCTTTTGTAAAATTTGGCGCAAAAATAACTATTTAAGTCAAATTAGCGCATTTAAAATATTTTAATTTCTTTTAACTCGTTATTAACAAAATGATGGCCGGTAGGTTTTATTTTTGTTAGATGACTTATTATGATCATATGACTAAAAATCTACTCTTATTAGGTATACTTTCACTAATTTTCTTTTCTTGTAAAAACAAGGAAGTTGGTACTCCACTGTTTACTTACGTGGGTGGGGAAATTGTGAACCCAAAAGGAGATTATGTTATTTTTTATAAAGATGAACAATTTTTAGATAGCGTTAAGCTTGACGCTAATAATTTTTTTATATACAAAGCTAAAAACATAGAAGAGGGTATTTACTCATTTAGCCATAAGGAATATCAAGTTTTTTATTTAAGACCATCAGACAGTTTAATGTTTCGAGTGAATACCCTAGACTTTGACGAATCTCTTTCCTTTACAGGAATTGGTGCAGAAAGGAATAATTTTTTAATGGAAATGTTTTTGCATAATGAAGAAGAAATTGAATTAATGCCCAAAATTTATAAGTTAGCACCTGTAAATTTTGAACAAAAACTAGATTCCCTTAGAAACCTAAGATTGTTAGTATATAATGAATTTGTATTAAAAAATAAACCCGATGACAAATTTAAAGAAATCGCAAAAGCAAGTATTAATTATGATTACTATTCAAAAAAAGAAATTTATATAAATGCAAACGAACGTAAAAAAGAATCAGATAGCTATTTTGAAATTCCTGACAACTTTTATTCCCACAGAGATTCCATTGATTTTGGAAGTAAATCACTAAGGTCATATTTCCCATATTATCGCTTTTTATTCAGGTATTTTGATAATTTAGCTTTAAAACCTGCTGAGGAAACTGACTATTACGTTCGCAATTCAGTTGATCATAATTATCATAAAATTAAATTAATAAATCAAATTGTAACTAATGATTCTTTAAAAAATAGCATGGTAATGAGTATTGCTGGAAGGTATTTATTAAGTTGTAATGAACTAAAAAGTCAGGAAAAAATACTTAATATTTTCCTAGAGACTAATTCAAACAAAAAACATCATAATGATATAAAAGATCTTGCAAATGCCTCCATGAAATTAACCTCTGGAAATAAAATCTCAAACCATCCCTTAATTACTACAGAAAAGACGATTAAAGATTTAAAGTCCATAATTAATAAGCCAACAGTATTATATTTCTGGTCTGTAAAATCAATGAATCATAGCAAGGACATACACTATCGTGTTTCTGAATTAAATTCAAAATTTCCTGAATATGATTTTATTGGCATTAATACCGATTCTAATTTTAATGATTGGATTTCGATTATAAATAAATTTGGATATAAAAAGGGTAAAGAATTCCAATTCGAAAATTCTTCTAAAGCTGAAAAAGAATTGGTTATTTATACGATCAATAAAGCTATTATTGTTGACAAAACCGGAATCATTATCAATGGCAGTTCCAACCTCTTTAATATCAATATTGAAGAAATTCTTTTGGGATATTTAAACCAATAAAACTCTAGAATTAATTTCCTTTTTTATAGTCTGCCAAAAATTTAGCCAAACCGATATCTGTTAATGGATGATTTAACAGCCCTTCAATTGACGATAATGGACCAGTAATAACATCAGCTCCAAGTTTTGCACAATCTATTACATGCATGGTATGTCTTACAGAAGCAGCTAAAATTTGAGTTTCAAAACCATAGTTATCGTAAATCAACCGAATTTCAGCGATTAAATTTAATCCGTCAGTTGATATGTCATCTAGTCTTCCAATAAAAGGAGATACATATGTTGCTCCAGCTTTTGCAGCCAATAGGGCCTGTCCAGCAGAAAACACTAAAGTAACATTGGTTCTAATTCCTTTATCAGAAAAATATTTCGCAGCTTTAACGCCTTCTTTAATCATTGGTAATTTAACTACAATCTGCTCATGAAGACTTGCCAATTCTTCACCTTCCTTTACCATTCCATCAAAATCGGTAGCAATAACCTCTGCAGAAACATCTCCGTCTACTATATTACAAATAGCAACGTAATGCCTTAATATATTTTCACGACCTGTAATACCTTCCTTAGCCATTAAAGATGGGTTGGTAGTTACACCATCTAAAACACCTAGGTTTTGAGCATCGCGTATTTGATCTAGGTTAGCAGTATCAACAAAAAATTTCATAAAATTGGATTTAATTAGTAAAAGAGTGTGTATTATTTTCAGCAAAAATACATAAGTAATAAAGGTGATGAAACTTTTACTATAAAAAGTTACTAGTTACGAATGTTAATAAAAACAAAAATAATTTTTACTTCAATTTATAATGCTTCATCAACATTTTTTCATACCAGTTACTAGGTAAAATTCGTTTTAATACAATAGAGAATTTTTGAAGTAAACTCCCTTCTTTGTAGCGAACGCGAGGTACATTTTTATTAATTACTTTTAAAATTACATGAGCTAATTCCATAGGGTTACTCCCTTGGTTTACATGTGCATTCATAATTCCCAAGGTATTATTATATGCTTCTTTATAAGGAGAGTTCTCTAAAACTGGAGCATGATATCTTCCAGCAGCTATATTAGTTGCAAAATCTCCTGGAGCAATATTGGTCATCTTAATACCAAATTGTTTGACCTCTATTCTAAATGCTTCTGCTGTAATTTCTAATGCTGCTTTGGTTGCAGAATAAATACCACGATAAGGCAAACCCATATATCCAGCAATGGAAGTAACATTAATAATTAAACCACTTTTTTGCTTACGCATTTGAGGTAGTACCGATTTTATTACATTTATTGGCCCATGAAGATTAATATCAAAAGCCTTTTTAATTTCTAATTCGGGAGTTTCTTCAATAGGACCTGTTATACCAACTCCTGCATTATTAACAACAATATCTAACCGTTGTTCTTTCTTAATAATAGTAGCAATGACTTCTTTAATAGAATTAGGATCGGTAACTTCCATTTTTAAAAGAGGAAAAGAAACATCATCACTATATTTTTCAGGCTTTCTACTAGTACCATATACTATAAATCCATTTTCGGAAAGCAATTTTCCAATTGCTCTTCCAATTCCTGACGACCCACCTGTAACTAATACTACTTTTAACATTTTAGCAAAGATAAATAAATGAAAATTTTATTTAATACTATCTAAATTTCGGGTACAAAAAATGGCAAGCTACCTACATCACACTGCTACGACCGTTTACCCTTGCTGCGTTCCCACCCTGGGGGATTCAACAGGAGCTAGTTGTGTAGGACTTGCCGATGCAAAGATAATGCAATTTACATTTTTAACAATCTTTTCTTCTAAATTATTAAAGAATTATTATTTTGATTAAGCCATTGTGTATTAGGATATAATTTACTCAATAAATTTTGAAATATACCTCAACTCAAGAGGAAGCATTAAAAAGTTTAATAATATTCCCTTTGGACTTGGATGAAAACATTAAAATGTATGACCGGTTTGATTAATAATAAATATATTGCGAGAAATTTATAAAAAAAATGAAATTATTTAAGCTACTCCTGCTTTGCAACTTAGGACTATTTTCTTTAGTTAGTTGTGAGGATAAAGTAAGACCTGCAAGCGATTTATTTGACCTTGTAATTAAAGATACTAAAAAAACATATACGCCCAATGATAGTTTTGTGGTATCAATAAGTAATAAAAAAGAAAGTCCAATCGATTCTATTGTTTATTATATGAATACAGAAAAGATTGTCTCTTCAAAAAATATTTCAGGAAAAACAATCAATCTTAAAAATCAAAAATTAGGAAATAGGTCTTTAATTGCTTGGGTTTATTCAGAAGGAACCGAATATGAAATCTCAAAAAAAATACGGGTACTTTCGTCAATAACACCTAAATTATATACCTATCTTATTTTAGAAGAGTATCCTCACGACACTAATGCTTATACTCAAGGACTTGAGTTTTCTAAGGACACATTATATGAAAGTACTGGGCAATATAAAAATTCGACATTAAGAAAAACTGATTATAAAAGTGGAACTGTACTTTCGACTATTCCATTACCAGATGCTTATTTTGCGGAAGGATTGACGATTTTAAATGATAAAATTTACCAATTGACCTGGAGGGAAAAAACAGGATTTATTTATGATTTAAAAACCTTAAAAAAAACAGGTTCATTTGTTTATGGAAAAAGCTTGGAAGGTTGGGGATTGTGCCAAAATGGTAAAAGTATATTTAAAAGTGATGGAACTCAAAAAATATGGAAGCTTAATGCAAATACCCTTGCTGAAGAAGATTATATAGAAATTTATACGAATTCTAGTAAAATAAAATCTGTAAATGAACTAGAATGGGTTGAAGGAAAAATATATGCTAATATATATCTTAAAGATGCTATCGCTATTGTAAATCCAAAAAACGGAGCTGTTGAAGGGGTCATCGATTTAACTACATTAAAAAATAACGTGACCGTTA
>CAJXVL010000100.1 GCA_913061205.1 uncultured Flavobacteriaceae bacterium
CAGGTACTTCATTTCAAGTTACGGAATTAACAGCCGATACAGCTTATTCTTTTACCGTTTATGCTAATGATGATGCAACTAATACTTCTGACCCTAGTAATACAGAAAATGTAACTACACAAAGTTCTGGAGGTGGAGACTCAACAGTTCTTAATGAAGGGTTTTTTGAATCTGGCTGGGATGGCTGGGTAGATGGAGGCTCTGATGCATACCGCTATAGCGGTTCAAGAGCTTATGAAGGATCGTATGCTATTAGATTGAGAGATAATACCAATTCATCGGTTATGACACTAAGCAACATAAATGTTTCTAGTTATAATAACATTAATATTGAATTTTATTTCTACGCTAGAAGTATGGAAAATGGAGAAGATTTTTGGGTTCAATACTATGATGGATCTTCTTGGAATACGGTAGCAACTTATACTAGTGGTACCGATTTTAGTAATAATACTTTTTACAATGCTTCAGTGAATATTTCAAGTACTGATTATAACTTTACTTCAAATACACAATTCCGATTTCGATGTGATGCTAGTGGGAATAATGATCAAATATATATAGATCAAGTTACTATTACTGGAAATTCAGGTTTTTCTCCATTAACAACATATATAAATTTGTTAGGAAGAGATATTAATAATATTCTAGGAAATGAAGGAAATGAAATTGATTATGAAAGTGATTTCTTATTATATCCGAACCCAGCAAAATCGAATGTTTCTATCAAGTTAACAACAGAAAGCAACTATATAACCTACCATATTTTTAATATGATTGGACAAGAAGTTTTATCTGGAGTACTAGAAAATGAAACTATAAAAGTAGATAGTTTACAAGCTGGAGTTTACTTTATGAAAATAAATGATGGTGAAGAACAAATGATTCAGCGTTTTATTAAAGAATAAAAAATACTTTTTAAATTAAAAAGCCTGTCTAATATTATTAGACAGGCTTTTTTAAAAACTAAACTAATTTAGAATGTTTCTTATAATGTATATTTCTTTCTTTTAAATAATTAAGGAAATAGTGAAAACAATACTCATGTTTCCCTACTAATTCTGGTGGAAACACTCCTTTTTCTGTAAACTCGCCTTCTAAAAACAAATTTGCTGCTGCTGAAGCGGTATAACCTGTAGTTCGTGCCATCGATGAAGTTTTTGTTTCAGAACAATATTCATCGTGTAGTGTATATGTAATTTCTTCAATTTTTCCATCGGTATTTTCTCCTTTCACAGTAATACGCATGATTGTAATTTCTTCTTCTGTTTCTCCTAATTTCCATTCATTAAATAGAACCTTACTTGTAAAATCTAGTGGTGAAATTTTAGTTCCGTTTACTTCAATTTCTTTTGTATTAAAAAATCCACTTTCTTTTAATACTCTTACATACTCTACATGACCGGGATATCTTAATGTCTTTTCTTTCATGTTTTTAATGTGTGGCATCGTAAACATAATAGATCGCAGCCCATCAGAATTAAAAGATTCTAAGGTTCCTACATTATCAAATTCAACAAATTCACAATCTGTTAAAGCTTCCCTGGTAATCATTTTGCCATTTTCTATATATCGTGCAGGTCGGGTATATTCTTCAATAACATCAATGGGTGAAAATGGTGCTTTATAACAGAACGGCCATTTCTTTACTTTAGGCAACCCCCCTACTAAACACTCAAAATCAGTTAGTTTCATTTTCTCATTATAATAACCTAAAATAACATTGTCCATTCCGGGAGCTACACCACAATCTACTATTGCTGTTATATTTTTTTCTTTTGCTAAAGCGTCTAATTCTAAGGAATTTTCTGAAAAAAATGAAATATCGATAACATTCATTTCAGCTTCAATAATAGATTTTAAGGTTTCAAAACCTAGGAAACCTGGGACAGCACAAACTACTAAATCAAATTTCTTAATAGTTTCTTTTAAGGTGTTTTTATCTGTTACATCCAGCAACTGTATAGTTAAATCGTTGCATTTTTGTTCCGCTTTACTCAAAGCTTCTTGGTTAAAATCAGTAAGAGTGATCTTGTGTTTATTCGAAAGGTCAATTGCAATAGTACTTCCTACCATTCCAGCACCTAATACGATGATGTTTTTCATATGTGTTTTTTATTGTTTTTAAAATTTACCAATTTTCTACTATTAGTCATTCATTTGAATGTAAAAAGCCTTTAAATACTGGTTTTGTTATGTATAAATTAAAATTGTTTGTATTGAAAATAAAGCAACTCATTTAGTTAGCTTGAAAAGGTGATTTTATTAAAAAGACATTTATAAACCTGGGATAAGAACCCAAGGCATTTCAGAAAGATTATAACGTTTATTTTTTAACATCTAATAGTTTTTTATTTCAAAATTTTCACCGTCAAATACCCCGAATGTATAGTGATTGATCCAATCTCCTAAATTAAAATAGGTGGAATTATCTCCAACTTTAATTTCCATAGGCAAATGTCTATGACCAAAAACGAAATAATCGTAATGTTTGCTTTCTAGTTTACGCTTAGCATAAGCTGCAAGCCACTCCTTATTGTCACCTAAAAAATTTTTGTCCTCATTACCCGAAATTAATTTATTTTTTACGGATAGATATTGAGCAAGTCGCATTCCTATATCTGGATGTAACCAACGATAAATCCATTTTGAAAAACGATTTGTAAATACTTTTTTCATTCTTTTATAGCCCTTATCATAAGGTCCCTTACCGTCCCCGTGACCTATTAAAAAAGTTTTGTTATTAAAAGTAAATTCTTTTGAATCGTGGAAAGTAGGAATATTTAATTCTTTTTCAAAGTAATCATTCATCCATAAATCATGATTTCCAACAAAAAAATAAATGGGGATTCCGCTATCACTTATTTCAGCAAGCTTTCCTAATGTTCTAACAAAACCCTTGGGTACAACCGTTTTATACTCAAACCAAAAATCAAATAAATCACCTAATAAAAATATAGCTGCGGCATCTTCTTTTATTTCATCCAGCCATTTTACAAACTTTTTTTCGCGAGGAAAACTTTCCTCTTTAGTAGGAGCGCCTAAATGATTATCACTTGAAAAGTATATTTTTTTTCCTTTTGGAATTTGCATGGGTTAAATATACAAAATCCTGCTTTCACAGGAATTTAATTTTCAGAAGCAAACCATTCTGCATAACTGCTATCTGTTTCCTGAAGTTTTAAGGAATGTAATTTTACATGAGAAGGTAATTCTTGTTTAATGACATTTGCGAAATCAATAATCATCATTTCGCTGGTAGGTTGATAATCTACCAATAAAACATTATGTCCTCTATCAGATAATTCTTTTGCTAAATCCACATGTGGAGTGTTTTTATTAAAAACGGTGGCATGGTCAAATACATCGACTATTTTATTTTTAACAATTACTTTTAAATCACTAAAATCGATAACCATCCCGAGCTTAACGTGAGTAGTATCTGAAATAGGATGACCAATAACTGTTACATAGAGTTTATAACTATGTCCGTGAACATTTCTACATTTTCCATCATAACCATATAAAGCATGGCCTGTTTCAAAAGAAAATCGTTTTGTAATTCTTATAGTACTCATACAATTAAATTAGACTGTAAAGATACTATTTTAATAGCAAATTGAAGTTTCTAATTAGTCCTTTCAGACTTTGCTAAAGGATAAAATTTGGATTTAAATTTGAGTATCAATGCAACTGCTCTAAATGCAATCCATACGACTATGGCAATCCAAATTCCTTTTAATTTTAAATCTAGATAATTACAGATAAAAAGTGTGGGTATAAATCCGAACAAAGTAGCACTAACTAAAACATTTCGGAGAAATTTCATTTCGCCTAAGCCTTTAAAAATAGCATCTAAAGTAAATCCTAAAGCATTAAATGGTTGTGAAATTAAAACAATAAAAAACATGCCATAGAACGTGGATAAAACTAATGTATCTTTAGTAAAGATTAAACCCAATTGATGGTAAAGTAATGTACCGACTACAATTAATAATAAACTAACAAATAAATTATAGAGCGTAACACTTTTTGTTAAAGTCCAAAGATCTTTATATTTTTTTGCTCCTAATAACCTGCCTCCAAGAATATTACCAGCAGCACCATAACCATCAATAAAAAATGCTGAAAATAACCAAAGATTAATTGCTATGGTATGAGCGGCAATGAATTCTTTTCCTAATGAAGTCGCTTCACGAACTGCCATTAATAAGGCTATGTTTAATGCAACTGATCTAATAAATAAATTAAAGCTCATAGCTACCAAACGATTAACTTCAGGATGAATTTTTCTTTTTAATTTCAAAGAAATATTCGTTTTGGTTATCAATAAAAGCAATGCTAAAAGCGCCATCACTAATTGTGCGATTAAACTAGCCCAGGCTGCTCCTTTTACACCCATTGGCTCCATAAAACCTTCTAAACCATAGACAAAAATAAAATCCAAACCAACATTAATAATTGCTCCAATTGAAGCGATTATCATTGGCCAAAAAGTATTTTGCAAACCTCTAAAAATACCAAAAATAGCAAAGGTGAATAAGGTTAAAGGAAATCCCCAAATACGGATATAATAGTAATCTTTACTAAACTCTAAAATTTTTCCTTCAGCTCTTAAAAACAATAATATATCCTCAATAAAAAAGTAGGTAGAAAATAACAGAATAAAACTTAACAATACATTAAATAATATTGCTTGGGCCGGAAAATTAGTTAATGTTTTTAAATTACCTGCTCCTAAATTTTGTGAAATAATTGCCGAAATCGCACTTCGTGTTTGTGCTAAAATCCATATAATTGTTGAAATAAAAGATCCTACGATTCCAACAGCTGCTAAAGACTCTGTGCCAAATTCAGCAATATTACCAACTATTGCAGCATCTGTTGAAGATAATACCGGCTCTGCAATTCCTGCAATGATAGCGGGTAATGCTAATTGTTGAATTCTTTTAAATGAAATATCTATTTTTTGCATAACCTTTCGTAGCAATAAAAAGGAAATTCACTTTGTTTTGGAAAATGAATTTCTCCTAATCTTTTGAATCCGCGAATTTCGTAAAATTTTTGGTTTCTAGCATTCTTACTAAAGGTATCTAATCTGATAGAAATATATTTGTTGTCTATGGCAAATTGTTCTGCAAAATCCATTAATATTTGAGCGAAGCCCTTCCCTTGTTTCTCTGGGTGTATTGCCAGTCTATGAATATATAGGTTATCATCATTTACAGTAAGCCAATTTATTGGAATATATTCAGTATCCATAGTGGGAGTTAAAACCATACAACCTATTATAGTATCATCAGAAATAAAAACATATAATTCATTTCGCTTAATATCATTTTCAAAAGCATCTTTTGAGGGATATTCTTCATTCCATTGAAATATATTTTGTCTAATCATATCCTTTGCACAAGCCTTTGTAATTGCTAATATCATAGGTATTTCTATTATTTTTGCTAATCGAATCATTTATTCGGTGTATTTTTGCAGGTAATTATTTAATTCGAATTTAATGAAAAATATTCTTGTACCTGTTGGTTCATCAGAAAATGGTATTAACAACCTAAAATACGCTATAAATTTTGCCTCTATAAGTGGTGGAACTGTATATTTAATCAATATTAATAAAGAATACGCTAGAATAGGAGGTATAGAGGAAGTAGATCAATTTGAACTTTACAAAAGCGGAAAGTTATTAAGTAATATTATAAATAGTGTCAACGCGAAGGGTATTAAAGTAATAACAAAACCTATTAAGGGAGATCCTTTTGTTGCTATAAAAAAAATTTCAAAGGAATTTGATATTGA
This sequence comes from uncultured Flavobacteriaceae bacterium, assembly GCA_913061205.1. Classification (GTDB taxonomy): domain Bacteria; phylum Bacteroidota; class Bacteroidia; order Flavobacteriales; family Flavobacteriaceae; genus Marifrigoribacter. The sequence goes on from CAJXVL010000100.1 coordinate 5,809, forward strand.
TTTAGTTATTACATCCCCACAAAGTGTAGAAATTAATGATAAAGTTTATTTAGGAACTATTACCGCTAAACTTTTAAAGCAAACAGAAATTCCATTATTAATCGTACCAAAAAACTATTTATTTAGAAAATTTGATTCTATTTTAGTTGCTTTTAAAAATGGTCATTTTGAAAAGGAAAATGTATTATCACCAATATATGACATGGTGAGCATATTTAAATCTAAAATTAATTTATTACAAGTAATAACCCCAGAAACTACTGACGAACAATTAAAGATTGATCAGGATTTATTAGACATTAAAAGCACTTTAACGACCACAAAAAATGCAACTACTTTTCAAGGCGTTTTAGAGCATTTTCAGTCTCATGACCCAGATATATTATGTGTAATTAGAAGGAAAAGAGGTTTCTTTAAAAAGTTATGGGAAAAAAACCGTGTGCTAAAACGTGATTTTCATACCAGTATCCCATTACTAATTTTAAGTGGAAATTTATAAAAACCTATTTATTTACTTAATTAAGTAGAAACCTAGCACGGATAACTAGACGGAAATATGCTATCAATTCCTATATTCTGAACAACAAAAATAGTTAATTACTAATTTTAAACCACTTTAGTATCCAACCTAACATTATCCGATTATAATGTGATAGAAGGTTATTGGGAGCATCCCAAATAGAGCAATGCATCCCCAAGTAATTAGTTCATTTTTATACCTTCGAACCGCACTGGTAATATATGTTTCTTGATTTGTCATAACTATTTATTTTTAATTTCTGTTGATTTTAAGACTACAAAAAAACATTTACTAAGTAAAGTTAGTGTGATCTTAAAATCAATAAATTGTAATTATTTAACCTGTGATTACAAAATCATCGGCTACTTCATTTTTTCTTAGGAAATAAAGGATTCCTTTATCACTATAACGGTGAATGTCAAAAACTTTTTTTACACCATCAGTATTATAAAACTGAATTATTTTTTTGTTTATTAATTTTTCTTCATTCATCATAATAGATTTTTTCTTAGAATTATTCATAATATCTAATTTAATATTGCGTTATATAATTAACATTTAAAATACAATATTAACATTTTTATCGGTAATACGCAAATTATGCTGTTTAAATGCTATTTATTTTAACATATAGAATATTAATCTATTTATTTTGAACTATAACATAAACAAATTTACTACAGCATTTTAGTTTAAAATATGACATATGTCACTTTTGCCTAAATAAATTTAATTTATTATTCCTGAAAAAGGTCTTGAGGTTCTAAAGGAGAAACTGCATAGATTTTACAAATTCTATAAATTTTCGCTTTATTATTTTCATGTTGTTTTAATTAATTCTAATGTTCTGCAACTCGTTATATGGATTACAAACATCCTGACCCTAATTTTGAACAAGCTTAAAATATTATAATAGTAAAACAATTTAAATCTAATTTACCCTAACGCCTAAATGTTAAATATGTTTTTTTAAAATATATTTTTAACATGAATACTAGATATAGATTAAGAAATAGCGCCTACTGTGCATACAAAATAGAGGATCAATAATATATTTATGATATCTAATCTATTTAAAAAATGATGATAAAAGTTGTTTTATAATTCAAAATTGACTTAATAATAAACCTGTTCAATAGCTTTATTAAAATAAACTATGAATAATTAGTGCTAAATTCAGATATATAAATATATTTACGCAGTAATATAAAAAACAAATACCTTATGGAAATTATAGATAGAGCCTTAGAGTTTGAGACAAGAAAACTTTCTTTTCAGAATACAAGTGACAGAATCGTAGCTTCTAGAGAGGTGAAAGCACTTATTTTAGGTATAAATGAAATCTATAAAGAGAATCAAGATCCAGAATTAATGGATCTAATGAAACGTCTTACGGTTATTAAAAAGAAAATAGAGGTTAGGTTAAAAGGACGTTCTCAAAGCTAATTAGTTGACTTTTTTTAGAAAAGCAATAGATTTTTCTACAACTTTGTGCAAATCTTTTGGAAGTTCCCTTTCTTTCCAAGGATGGATAGTTCCAAAGGAATGATCTCCATTTTTAATTATTTCTAACTCACTTTTTGGACTCCATTGATGTAACAGACTTGCTTCTGCTTCAATTACTGTAGCATCATCTCTTCCTTGTATAACTACTGTCTCTTATACACATCTGACGCTGCCGACGACTCCTTACGTGTA
>CAJXVL010000101.1 GCA_913061205.1 uncultured Flavobacteriaceae bacterium
CGAGATTCCTCTACGTCTCGTGGGCTCGGAGATGTGTATAAGAGACAGCATTTCTAAGTGTACAAAAGATTATTTCTCAAGTCTTTTTATATTTACATCAAATTTTAAATTATGAAATCTCCCAATTGGATTACCGTTAAAGAATATTCAGACATCACTTATAAAAAATGCGATGGTGTTGCACGTGTTGCATTTAATCGTCCTGATGTTCGGAATGCTTTTCGCCCAAAAACCACGAGTGAATTATTAGATGCTTTTCATGATGCACAAGAAGACACTTCTATAGGTGTAGTATTACTCTCTGCTGAAGGTCCTTCAACTAAAGATGGCATATATAGCTTTTGTAGTGGCGGAGACCAAAAAGCTAGGGGCCATCAAGGTTATATTGGAGAAGATGGTTACCACCGTCTTAATATTTTAGATTTGCAACGAATGATCCGTTTTATGCCTAAAGTAGTTATTTGTGTAGTTCCTGGATGGGCTGTTGGAGGAGGTCATAGTCTTCATGTTGTTTGTGATTTGACTTTAGCGAGTAAGGAACATGCAATATTTAAACAAACTGATGCCGATGTTACTAGTTTTGACGGGGGTTACGGAAGTGCTTATTTGGCTAAAATGGTTGGTCAAAAAAAAGCAAGAGAAATATTTTTTTTAGGAAGAAACTACAATGCTCAGGAGGCATATGAAATGGGAATGGTTAATGCGGTAATTCCACATGCAGAATTAGAAGATACTGCTTTTGAATGGGCACAAGAAATACTAGCTAAATCTCCAACCTCTATTAAAATGCTAAAATTCGCTATGAATCTTACCGATGATGGCATGGTTGGTCAGCAAGTTTTTGCTGGTGAAGCTACTCGCCTTGCTTATATGACAGATGAAGCAAAAGAGGGACGTGATGCATTTTTAGAAAAAAGAAAGCCAAATTTTGATAAAAAATGGCTTCCCTAATCAACTAAAAAAAATATTTTCAATAAGCATCATCATGAACATTTGCAACAGCTCGACCACTAGGGTCGTTCATGTTCTTAAAACTTTCATCCCATTCCAATGCAATCGGAGTACTACATGCTACCGAGGGTACTGATGGTACTGACCATGCTGCTGCGTCACTTGGGAAATGTTCCGTGAAAATAGAACGGTAATAAAACTCCTCTTTACTAGTTGGTGGTTGTATGGGGAATTTATAATGAGCATTAGCCAACTGTTCGTCACTTATTTCCTTTTCTACCATTTCTTTTAAGTTATCAATCCAGCTATATCCTACACCATCACTAAATTGTTCTTTTTGTCTCCAAGCAACACTTTCAGGAAGCATATCTTCAAAAGCTTTTCTTAATACCCATTTCTCCATGCGCTCTCCATTAATCATTTTATCTTGTGGGTTGATGCTCATCGCTACATCCATAAATTCTTTATCTAAAAAAGGAACCCTACCTTCAATTCCCCAGGCTGCTAACGATTTATTTGCTCTAAGGCAATCGTACATATGAAGCTTATCTAATTTTCGAACCGTTTCCTCATGAAAATCCTTAGCTGAGGGTGCTTTATGAAAATATAAATAACCGCCAAAAATCTCATCAGCTCCTTCACCAGAAAGCACCATTTTAATCCCCATTGCTTTAATGGCTCTTGCTAATAAATACATAGGAGTAGAGGCTCTAATGGTAGTAATATCGTAAGTTTCTAGATGATAAATCACATCTTTTAATGCATCAATTCCTTCCTGAATAGTGAATTTTATTTCATGATGGATCGTATCTAAATGATCGGCAACTTTCCTTGCAGCTGCTAAATCTGGAGAACCTTCCAGACCTATGGCAAAGGAATGCAGTTGAGGATACCAAGCGGCATCTTTATCATCACTTTCTATACGTTTTTCAGCATATTTTTTAGCAATTGCAGAGGTAATAGAAGAATCTAGTCCCCCTGAGAGTAGTACTCCATAAGGTACATCACTCATTAATTGTCTATGTACGGCTTCTTCAAGAGCAGTTCTTAATTTTTTAATATCTGTTTTATTGTCTTTAACTGCATCATAATCTTTCCAATCACGATCATGCCATCTTTTTAATTCTCCATCGCTACTATGTAAATAATGACCAGGAGGGAAGAGTTCAATTTTAGTGCAAACTCCTTCCAAAGCTTTTAATTCTGAAGCAACATAAAAAGTCCCATTTTCATCCCAACCCATATATAACGGAATAATTCCCATATGATCTCGAGCTACAAAATATTCATCTTTGGCAATATCATATAAAGCAAAACCAAAAATTCCATTTAATTCATCTAAAAATGATGGGCCTTTTTCTTGATATAAAGAAAGGATAACTTCACAATCTGATTTTGTTTGAAAATTATAAGAGTCTTTAAATTGCTTGCGCAATTCTATATGGTTGTAAATTTCCCCATTTGCAGCAAGAACTAAATTTTTATTTTCTGAAAATAAGGGTTGCTTTCCAGAAGTAGGATCTACAATCGCTAATCGTTCGTGAGTCATTATCGATTTGTCATTGTTGAAAACACCACTCCAATCTGGTCCACGATGACGTATGTTTTTTGACATGGATAATAATTGAGGTCTTAATTTTTCTGAAGATTGCTTTAAGTTAAAAGCACATACAATTCCACACATAATATAAATATTTATTCGTTAGTTGATTTTTAATATTATTTTTTTTTAAATAATGAACAAAAAAAAGTCTGTCAAGAAAAAACTTGACAGACAATTATATGTTCTTGACAAATTTTGTTAAGGTTTATAATTGTAATTATTATTATTATTTAAAAACATTATCTTTTTGTTTATTTTTGCCCTGTAAATATATAATAATAATTTTATATTCCTAATTTAAAATTAAGAATACTAATCCTCAGACGGTTTAAATGTCTTTTTAAAAACTCAAAAATTTAAGTTTTTAAAAGATGCACTTGCTTAAAATTTTACGCTATTCTAATTATTTTTATAGTAAATGTTAGGAGTTTTTTAAAAATCTGCGTTTTAAGAGGAAAATAAACTTTTTTTTACTATTTAAGTTGCTCAAATCCAGTATTTAAACACCTTATTAATTATGACTTTCTCAGTTATTGTCGTTTTTAGTAAGTATAGATGCTGAATTATCATCAAAATTATACATTCTTTATGATATGCTAAGGAAAATCATTTAATGTACTTTTATATTTGATGGTATTATAAAATAACAGATTTTAGTACGTTAAATATTTATACTATGCCTAATGCTTTTATAAGCGGGACCGGATCTTTTGCTCCCGCAAATGTAGTTAAAAATGATTTTTTTCAAAAAGTTGGATCGTCAGATGAATGGATATATAAAAACCTTGGAATTAAGGAACGCAGAATATCTAAAGGTCAAACTACCAGTGATTTAGCTTCAAAAGCTGGTCAGGAAGCCATTAATAACGCAGGATTAACAGCAGAGGATATCAGCCTTATAATAGTAGCTACTGCAACACCAGATAGACTTGCACCATCGTGTGCTTGTTTCGTTCAAGAAAAATTAAAAGCCATAAATGCTGTTGCCTTTGATATTTCAGCAGTTTGCTCTGGAGCATTATTTTCTATATCGACTGCGGTACAATTTATTAAAACAGGAATGTATAAGCATGTATTGGTAATTGGTGCTGATACTTTTTCTACTATTACCGATTGGACTAGGAGAGATTCTGTTTTCTTTGGTGATGGTGCTGGAGCTCTTGTGATTTCAGAAACAAACGAGGATAAAGGATTTGTAGACTTTCTTTTACATTCCGATGGAAGAGGTAAGGATCATTTTACCATAATGGCTGGTGGTTCGGAAGAACCGAGTTCTAGTGAAAGTATTAAATCCAAGAAGCATTTTTTCAAAATGAACGGTCAAGAGGTTTTTAAAACAGCTGTGGAGGTAGTTCCGACATGTATAATGAATCTTTTACATAAGAATAATTGTAAAATTGATGATATAAAATGTCTTCTTCCTCATCAACCTAGCATTGGAATATTGAAAAAAATTGCAGAAAAAATTGAAATGCCTTTTGAGAAAGTTAAAACAAATATGGATCGTTATGCAAATACTTCTGGCGCTACGATACCTATTATTTTAGACGAAACAAGAAAGAATGGTGGCTTTGAACCTGGTGATTTGGTATTGTTTGCTGCGGTAGGTGCCGGATGGACTTGGGGTTCTGCTTTATACAAATGGTAATTATATTAAAATAATTTTATTTATAAAAAACATACGATATGTTACAAAACAAGACTTTTTTGATTACCGGAATTGCCGATAAGTATTCTTTAGCGATGTATGTTGCGAAAGAAGTTATTAAGCAAGGTGGTAAGGTTATTTGTACAGGTTTAGGAGTCAGTGAATTTCATAAGGATTTGTCCGAAAAAGCACAAGGCTTTCTTAATAAAAATTTTAATGATTTTAAGCTTGCTATTAAACAAGAACTGGGTGATGCACGTGTTGAAATTTTAGATGTTACCTTGGAGGCAAATATGCAGTCTTTAGCAAAGAAATTAAAGGATGATAATGTGAAAATTCATGGATTTTTACACGCTATTGCTATGGATAAGACCATTAGACACAAAGAGGTTAAACCACTACTTCAAGTTACTAAAGAAGAGTTTTGTGACACTATGGATGTATCTGCTTATTCTTTGATTCGATTAGCACAATATTTGTTTAATTATAAAATATTGCAACCAGGAAGTTCAATTTGCTCTATTAGTTATATAGCTGCTGCAAAGGTTACTTTTCATCCATATCGAAATATGAGTATTGCAAAAGCTGCTTTAGAGCGTATTACTATTGAACTCGCAGATGAACTAGGTAGAATGAACGGTACTAGGGCAAATGTGGTTCGATTTTCAACCTATATGGGAAGTAAAGCAGGCAATGCAACATTAAATACATCAGATGTAGAAACTGCAAATAAAATGAGTCCCCTTGGTAATGCTTCACCTCAGGATTTAGCCAATGAAGTAGTACATCTTTTTAGGCCAAATGGAAGAATTACAGGAGAAATAAGACATGTAGATGGGGGCTATCACATTACGGGTTAAATAGCCATATATGTATAAAACACTTTTGTTAAATAGGTTTCTGAGTTAAAATAAATTTTTATTTTAAATTCACTTATCTTAGTTTTGGGTGGCTTTTAGGATCTGCTTCATGCATAATTTCATAAACCTTTTCAAAAATATCTTCTGCGGAAGGTTTTGAAAAATAATCACCATCAGTTCCGTAAGCTGGTCGGTGTTGTTTTGCTGTTAATGTCTGTGGTTTACTATCTAAATATTGATATCCATTTTGCACATCAAGTATTTCATTTAAAATATAAGCAGAAGCTCCACCTGGTACATCTTCGTCAACAACCAACAATCTATTCGTTTTAGCAACACTTTTTACCAAATCATGATTAACATCTAAAGGTAATAAAGATTGAATATCTATCACTTCCACATCAATACTTACTTGCTGAAGCTCCTTTGCAACTTTTTGAACAATCCGTAAGGTACTTCCATAAGAAACAATGGTTATATCAGAGCCCTCTTTTACAGTTTCTACAACTCCAATAGGTGTTCTAATTTCAGTAAGGTTTGACGGCATTTTTTCTTTTAAGCGATATCCATTTAGGCACTCAACAACAATTGCAGGTTCGTCTGTTTTTAAAAGTGTGTTGTAAAACCCAACAGCTTTTGTCATATTTCGAGGGACTAAAATATATATTCCTCGAAGCAAATGTACCAATCCACCCATTTGAGAACCACTATGCCAAATACCTTCTAAACGATGACCTCTAGTTCGTACAATTAAAGGTGCTTTTTGCATACCATTGGAACGGTAGCGAACTGTAGCAAGATCATCACTCATAATTTGTAAACAATAAAGGATATAATCCAAGTATTGAATTTCAGCAATTGGCCTTAAACCTCTCATGGACATGCCGATACCTTGTCCTAAAATGGTAGCTTCTCTAATTCCAGTATCTGCAACTCTATTTTCGCTAAATTTATCCTGTAATCCTTCTAGGCCTTGATTTACATCACCAATTTTCCCACTATCTTCTCCAAAGATGTATACTTCTGGATATTGGGTTAAGATATTGTCAAAATTATCTCTAAGTAATATCCTTCCATCTACTTCTTCAGCATTGTCATTATAAATAGGTTTAATTTCCGAAATTGTTTTTGCATTTTCGATTGCTTCAGAATACAGGTGAGCACTAAATTTAGGTTCAATTATTTTAAAATAATTTTCAATCCAATCTTGAAGTTGTTTCTTTTCAACAGTATTTTCTCCAATTAAATAACGTAATGTTTTTCTTGCAGCACCAATTATTTCTCCTCGCAATGGTGTGGTCTCATCAAAGAGTGTCGCAGCAATTTTATCTATAAATACCTTGTTGGTACTTTTTTCTGAAACATTATTAATGAGCGTAAGAACCTCCGTTTTCTCTTGTATTTGTGGAGCTAAAAAAGCTTTCCAAGCAGCAGATTTTCCTTCACGGACTTCTTTTTTTATACCTTTTTCAAGGATAGCCAAATCATTTTCTGTTGCTAAATTATTAGCCAGAATCCATTCACGCATCTTTACATTACAATCGTATTCTTTTTCCCAGTTTAGGCGTTCTTTATTTTTATATCGTTCTTGAGAACCACTTGTTGAATGTCCCTGAGGTTGTGTAAGCTCATTTACATGTATTAAGACAGGAACATGCTCTTCTCTAGATATTTTAGATGCTTTTTCATATGCTTCTATTAAACTTGGGTAATCCCAACCTTGAACACGAATGATTTCATAACCATTTTCTTCTTTAGTGCGTTGAAAACCTTTTAATATTTCAGAAATATTTTCTTTAGTAGTTTGGTATTTAGCGTGAACAGATATTCCATATTCATCATCCCAAACGTTGATAACCATTGGTATTTGCATTACTCCAGCTGCATTTACAGATTCCCAAAAAAGTCCTTCACTTGTACTTGCATTACCAATGGTTCCCCAAGCAATTTCATTTCCTTTATCTGAAAAAGTAGTAAACCCCTCTAATTCTTTTACATTTCTATAAACTTTTGAAGCTTGTGCCAATCCTACTAATCGTGGCATTTGTCCTGCAGTTGGTGAGATGTCAGGACTGCTATTTTTTTGTTTGGTAAGATCTTTCCAAGTTCCATCTTTGTTTAAACTATGTGTAGCAAAATGTCCTCCCATTTGTCTACCTGCACTCATTGGTTCTGCTTCAATATTGGTATGTCCGTAAAGTCCAGCGAAAAATTGCTGAATGGTTAGTTTACCAATTGCCATCATAAATGTTTGATCACGGTAGTAACCACTTCTCCAATCTCCCTTTTTAAAGACTTTTGCCCAAGCTAGTTGCGGCACTTCTTTTCCATCACCAAAAATCCCAAATTTAGCTTTACCTGTTAAAACTTCTTTACGACCTAAAAGACTACATTCTCTACTAGTAATAGCGATTTTATAATCATTTAAAACTTCAGTTTTAAAATCTTCGAAAGATAATTTATTATTTGTTTTAGGATTTGTTTGCATATTTTTTTGAAGGCTATATGATTTTGCAAAAGTAGTGAAAAGTAAAATTTTACGCAATTATCATTTTAACTTTAAATAGGTGCTGATAATTAAATTATTACCTCTTTTTTTAGTGTAAATATATATATATGTAACTTGATATGATAACTAAAATTAAAGAGAAAAGATTTAGAAATAGCTCAAATCAATGCATCATCTTCCTTTCTTTCTTCCATTTCACTTAAAATCTATTTTATTAATTATACACTCAGTTCTTTAAAGAAAGTTGATCAAACTAGCCTAAGGAGGAGTAAAATTAACAATTTAAAATTGTTAATTCCATTCATTAATTATGTTTTTTAATACCATTTTCTTGAAAATAGACCGAATAAGGTCTGTGTATCTAAAGTTATGATAAACCGTATTTTTT